>JALZOM010000075.1 GCA_030913945.1 Actinomycetota bacterium | reverse complement strand
GTCGAGAACTTCACGGCCGCCATGCTCGGTCCCTATTTGGATGGCTCTGGTAACGAGACGTCGAACTCGGGCATCAGCATGGTCGAACCAGATCTCCTGAACCGATACGTGACTGCGTTGGATGCGCAGGGATTCCAGGTGCACATCCACGCGATCGGGGACCGAGCGGTGCGCGAGTCTCTGGATGCTTTCGAAGCGGCTCAGGCGCGCAACGGCCGCCGGGACGCGCGACATCACATCGCGCATATCCAGGTGGTCGATGGGAACGATGTGCCGCGGTTCCGCACGCTGGGGGTCGTCGCCAACGCTCAGCCGCTGTGGGCGTCGCTCGAACCTCAGATGGAGAACCTAACGATCCCCTTCCTGGCCCCCGAGCGTGCTCGCCAGCAGTATCCGTTCGCCAGCCTGAGACGAGCCGGCGCAACGATCGCATTCGGCAGCGACTGGCCCGTGAGCTCTCCCGACCCGCTGCTCGAGATGGAGGTGGCGATAACCCGCGTCGACCCGGCGAACAGGGACGGCGAGCCACTCCTCCCCGAAGAACGGTTGGATCTTCCCGCCGCTCTCGAGGCTTTCACCATGGGGGCCGCCTACGTGAACCGCTTGGAGCGCGACACGGGGTCGATTGAGGTGGGCAAGCTTGCGGACATCGCGGTGCTGGATCGCGATCCGTTCGAGCCTGGCGCAGGCCCTCTCGGCGAAGCGAAGGTGGTGCTGACCCTCGTGGATGGGAAGCCCGTGCACAGCGATCCATCCATCGGGCTCGACTGAGCGGGCTCAGATTCCGGCACGCCGCCCCAGTGCCTCCGGCTGCCGGATCAAGATCTTCTTCCCCTTGACTGAGATATAGCCGCGCGCCTCGAATGACCTGAGTATCTGGTTCACCGTGGGCCGGGAACCTCCGACCATTCGCGCGAGGTCACTCTGGCTCAGGTGTAGATCGAGAAGGATCCCTTCGTGGTGTTGTTCGCCACGCTCCTCCGATAAGCCGACCAACAACTTGGCCACGCGGCCCGAAAGGTCGAGGAAGACGAGGTCGGATGCGTACTCGAGCACTCGACGCAGCAAGCGTCCCAACGACTTGAAAAGAGCCTCCCGGATCTGAGGATGGCCCTCGAGAGCGGCGGAGAAAGCGGAGCGCGTCAAGAGGACCAGTGTCGTTGGCTCGAGAACCGACGCCGAAGCCGAACGGGGCCCTCCATCAATCAGAGCCAGTTCGCCGAAAGTATCCCCGGGGCGGAGAGTGGCGAGGACGACCTCGTCGCCGTCTTCGGACGTGACGAACACCTTGATGAGCCCCTGACAGACGACGTAGAGCGTTTCACCAGGATCCCCCTGGTGGAAGACGATCTCGCCTTTCTTGAACGCTCGGGTGTTGCAGGGTTCGGCGACGGCTCGCAGAGGCTCATCGGCCAGCCCCCCGAACAGGCTGGTCCCCCGGAGCACCGCCACCCGCTGGTCGACCCCCACACGATAAGGATACGCACCGTTTGACCCCTCCGCGTGGTCTATCGCCCGGCATCCTGTCAAGCTGAGACCGTGAGCCGAACTCGGAGAAGCTGGGCGCAGGTGTACGAGGAGTGCGCGCCTTCGCTGACAGCGTTCGTCGAGCTGTTGTGTGGCGACCGTCAGCTGGCTCGCCGGATGGCGCAGCGGACGGTGCTGAGGTCGCTCGTGACGTGGCGCGACGTGCGCGACGGCGAGACACTGGAGCTGCGCCTCCGGGGGCGTGCGGCCATCGCCCTGGCGCGTCGCCACAGGTTAGGGCGCGTGCTACACCCGCGATCGAATCAGGCCGAGGTCGTCTCAACTCCGGACGAGTCGCAGCGCAGGTGGCTGCTGCTCCCAGTCATGCGCAGGGCGATCCTTGCCCTGTTGATCGTCGAGGACCGAAGTCTCGCCGAGGTGGCGGTAGCCCTCGACCGTTCGGAGAGCGCTGTTAGAGCCGCCGCAGCCCACGCGTCTCGTCGTCTCGGATACCCGGATCTCGAGCAGGGCGAAGGGCTTCGCGAGATGTTTGCGCAGCTTGGGCGCGGGGCCACCAGGGGACCGGACCCGGCCCCTCGATGGACCGGTTGGCAACGCGGGATCAGCGCCGTCCTGTCCCTCGCACTGCTCGCCGCGGCGTCGGTGGCGTCGGTAGAGGTCGCGGCGGCCATCGCGAGGGAGGATGTAGAGGACAGAAGCCTCGCTGCCGAGCGTGCGGCGGTGGATCTTTCGACTCCCGAGCGGGCTCTGAATGTCGCCCGCCATTCCACCTTCCAGTGGTGCCCGGATGTGGCGGCGGCCCTGCCCTTCGATGCCAGCGCGCGACGGCCGCAGCGACCGTCGCGCGCCGGTTCAATGACGCTTTGATACGTGGGCGGGGGGAGGTACTGGGCGGGCTGGCGGATCTCTCCGCTACATCTCTGGAGCCCGATCGGTGGGGCCACACGCTGCTGACGAGTGGGATCGAGATCACCTACAGCGCTCCCGCACGCAACGATGGACGCGCGCAGTTGGGTTGCGGAACCCTCGTCGCTCAACGCTCCTGGAAGGTTGTCATGCATGACGCCAGTCGCACGGCGACAGCGGGTCTAGCGGCGTACTACCTCGTCAAACGCGACGATGGGTGGAAGGTGTGGGGCTCGTACGGAGGTCGCCGGTTCTGATCCCCACACATCGTCCATTCCTCGCTTCGGCGGGAGCGGGCGGTTGAGCATCACCCTCAGCTCCGGTCCCCGAGCGGCTGAGCCAGAGGGCCGCGGCCACCCGAAAACCTTCGTGGGCGGCGAGGTAGGCTCTTTTAGGCCCAGGGGTGGGAGGGAAAGACGTGGTGAACATGTTCTGCCCGCAGTGCCGTTTGGAACAGCCAACCGAACACGCCTTCTGCGTCCGGTGTAGTGCATCTCTTCCGGGGCACCTGCTCGATGTATCCCCGAGCAAACGGATGCGCTTCTTCGCGGGACTGCGAGTCACCGACGCCGATCCCGAAGGAGCTTTCCTGCGCGTGTCCTGTTACCTCAAAGAGCAGATCTTCAACAGCCCTGAGGGTTCGGTGAAGATCCCGGGGAACCACGTGCGTTTCTCCGTTTGGGTCGGGTCGGAGGCTCGCAGCGTGATCTCGATCCCCGAGTCGGAAGCCCGGGAACTTGCAGCCTTCATCACCGAGGAGTTGCGCCGCCTCAACCAGTCGGTCGCAAGCGCGGAGTAGGCCCTCCACACACCTAACCGACCAGGGCGGCCTTGACCAGCGAGGGGAGCTCCCTCCAGAAGCGTCCTCGCGGAAGGGCGTCGTATCCTGCCTCTTTCGCGCGCTCGCCTAGGGCCACGTCGACGTGAGAGAAGTAGGCAACGACGGCAAGGCCCACGTCATCGGCTATCGCATCGAGGACATCGGCTCCGACATCGTCGAGGTCGACAACGACGAGCGAGGGGGCTCTGGCTGCGATCTCGGAGGCCAGGTTGTCCGGAGTGGCGCGTCGCAGCTCGCCGCCGGCGCGTCTAGCGGCATCAGCGATGCGTGCTTGGGCGTTCAGGTCGCCTCCCACCAGAAGTATCAGCGGGACGGGCGGAGAGCCGGTGGTCATCACCGGCCGATTCTCGCACCGATAGGCAGTGGCGGCGGGTACGCTGATTCGGGTTCGAGAGCCAGGCGTCGACGTGCAGATGGCAACGTGCAGACAGGGAGAGATCCACCGATGAGCGATCAACCGAGGGACGCGAAGAAGAAAGCGACGCCCGGCAAGGCCCCCCCGGGGCAGCCGGGCCCGCAGTCGCCTTTCTCGGGTCGTCAGCGGTGGATCACGATCGCCTGGGTGATCGGGGCGCTCGCCTTGATCTTTGCCTTCCAGACCAGGTTCGGGCCCACGACGGAGGACATCCGCTTCTCGCGCTTCCTGACGCTTGTTGAGGACGAG
>JALZOM010000034.1 GCA_030913945.1 Actinomycetota bacterium | reverse complement strand
GGTTGATGAGGGCACGCGCCAGGGCGACGCGCTGCTGCTGCCCGCCGCCAGGTTGCCAACCCAGCGGGGCGCCGTTCGTATCGGCGTCCGGCCGGAGAAGATCTTCATCGAACCAAGGGGAGGAGGAACACAAGATCAGGGAGACAACTCGATCGAGGCGATGGTCGAAATCTCGACCTACACCGGAGTCTCAACGTCCTACGAATGCAGCACGACCGACGGCTCCAAGGTGGTGGTGTACGTCCAGAACATGGGGGCAGCGGCAGACGCGCTGGCCCCCGGATCGAAGGTGCGACTGTCGTGGCATCCCGAGCACACATTCGCAGTAGAGCAGGACTCATCGACGACCAGTGGGGCCAACGAATGAGCGACCGAGGGGGCACCGAAATGAGCGACCGAGGAGGCACCGAATGAGCGACCGACAGGACCATTCCAGGATCAACGGACCTCGTCACGACATCAGCCGGCGAGAGCTACTGCGACGCGCGGGTATCGGGGCGGGCGCGGTATCGATGAGCGCCTTCCTCGCCGCCTGCGGCGTCGGCGGCAGCAACGAGACCGGCGATCAGAACCAGGACGACGGGCTCACGACGACCGAGGAGAACGGCGAGCTGAACTTCGCCAACTGGCCCCTGTACATCGACCGCGCGAAGGGCCGTCGACCGACCCTCGATGACTTCACGAAGGCCAGTGGGATCCAGGTCAACTACAAGGAGAACATCCAGGACAACGAGACCTTCTTCGGAACGATCCAGGAGCCCCTCGCCAACGACCAGGCGATCGAGTGGGACATCGTCGTCCTCACCGACTGGATGATCGCCCGCATGATCCGGCTCGGATACCTGGAAGAGCTGGATCATTCGCTACTCCCGAATTTCGAGGCGCATGCAGGCCAGATCTACAAGGACCCCGTCTACGACCCGAGCAACGCACACAGCGTCCCATGGCAATCAGGCATCACCGGCATCGGCTACGACCCGAAGCTCACAGGTGGCGAGATCACCAGCTTCAATCAGCTCTTCGACCCGTCCCTGGAGGGGAAAGTCGGGATGTTCAAGGAGATGCGCGACACCTTCACCTTGACCCTCTTGAGCCTGGACATCGACCCGCAGGAAGCGAGCATCGCGGATATCGAGGCGGCGACCGAGAAGCTGATCGAGCAGCGCGAGCAGGGCATCGTCCGCCAGTACTACGGCAACGAGTACGCGGACGCACTGCTCCGAGGTGACCTTGCGGCAACCATGGCGTGGTCGGGAGACGTGTTCCAGCTTCAGTTCGACAACCCCGACCTGAGGTTCGTGGTGCCGGACGAGGGCGGGGTCCTCTGGGTGGACAACATGGCGATCCCCCAGAACGCGGCCAACCCCATCGACGCCCACACGTTCATGGACTTCGTCTACGACCCCGAGATCGCAGCGCAGATCACCGGTTGGGTGAACTACATCTGCCCCGTTCCCGAGGCGCAGGATCTACTCCTTAAGCAAGGTGAGAAGGACAGTTACTACAAGACAGTGGCCGAGAGCCCGCTGGTGTTCCCGACGCCGGAGATGGAGGCCCGCCTCCACGGCTACAAGGACCTCACCGCCGACGAGGAGGAGCAGTGGCAGGACCTCTTCCAGTCGGTCATCCAGGGTTGAGAGAGCGGACCTAGCCGGATGGCAAGACGGAGCCGCCGCTGGTCGCCGGTCCCCTATCTGCTGACGCTTCCGGGGGCCCTATGGCTCACGGTGTTCTTCGTCGTCCCGATGTTCACGATGTTCTCCGTGTCGTTCCAGGAGGGGAACTTCGAAGAAGGCTTCGTGTTCACGGGGTACTGGCAGAACTACACGAACGTCCTGACGCGTTACGACACCCAGCTGTTCCGAAGTCTCGCTTACGGACTGATCGTCACCCTCGTGACCCTGTGTCTGTCCTATCCGATGGCGTACTGGATCGCCCGGCGAGGGGGAAAAAACAAGAACCTATTCCTGCTCCTGATCCTGTTGCCGTTCTTCACGCCGTTCATCATCCGGACGCTCGCCTGGAAACAACTGCTCGGGGACAACAGCATCATCCTTGGAACGCTGAAGGGCTGGAACCTCCTACCGGAGGGCTACCAGGTGCTCGCCACGTCAACGGCGGTGCTCTCGGGTCTGATCTACAACTTCCTGCCGTTCATGGCGCTGCCTCTCTACGTTGCGCTCGAGCGTCTGGATCCGTCTCTGCTCGACGCCGCGACGGACCTCTATTCCAATCGCAGACAGGCGTTCTTGCGGGTCACGCTGCCCCTGTCGCTACCGGGGGTGTTCGCGGGGTCCCTGTTGACCTTCATCCCCGCCGTCGGTGACTTCATCAACGCGGACCTCCTCGGCGGTGTCAACACCGTGATGATCGGAAATGTCATCCAGCGCGAGTTCGTCACCAACCTCGATTACCCGGAGGGCGCCGCGCTGTCGTTCCTCTTGATGGGCATGATCGTAATCGGCGTGTTCCTGTACGCGCGCGCCCTCGGCACCGAGGAGTTGACGGGCTGATGGCGACCCAGGTCGACACCAAGCCCACGGCAGCCCCCGCTCCCGGCCCCCACAAAGAGCGACGGAAGAAGCGCGCGTGGATCTTGCCCACCTACACCGGGGTGATCATCGCCTACCTGTTCATCCCGATCCTGGTGATGATCATGTTCGGCTTCAACGAGCCCGCCGGTCGCTACAACTTCCAGTGGGAAGGCTTCACGACGAAGTGGTACAACCCGGATCGCCTGCTCGAGTTCGAGGACCTCAACGAAGCCGTCAAGAACTCGTTGCTGATCGGCGTGATCAGCACCTTCGTCTCGACCGTCTTCGGGAGCCTGATCGCGCTGGCGCTCACCCGCCACCGGTTCCGGGGCCGGGCCGGACTCAACCTCGGCCTCTTCCTCCCGATGGCCTCACCAGAGGTGGTCCTCGGCGTCGCCCTGCTGGCGCTGTTCGTCAGCTTGAACGTGAACACCGGCTTCGTAACGATCGTGATCTCTCACGTGATGTTCTGCATCTCCTACGTCGTCGTCACCGTGAAGGCCCGCACGTCGGGTTTCGATCGGAGCCTCGAAGACGCGGCCAAGGACCTCGGCGCGGATCCGTGGACCACCTTCTGGACCGTCACGTTCCCTCTGATCTTCCCGGGGATCCTCGCCGCCTCGCTTCTGGCCTTCGCGCTATCGGTCGACGACTACGTGATCACGAGCTTCAATGCGGGCGGCACCGTGACGATCCCGCTGTGGGTCTACGGCGCGTCACGCATCGGCGTGCCGCCGCAGGTGAACGTGATGGGCACCCTGCTGTTCGGGATAGGAGTTATCTACGTCCTGGTGAGCATCTTCCGGGGGCGCCGTCAGGGCGCCGTCCCGTCGCCGCCGGTCAAGGCGGGTTAGTCAGGAAGCGACGCTCTCGCAGTAGTCGGCCAGGATCTCGACCGTCTGGTCGATGTCCTCCTCCGAGTGCTGGACCGAGATCGTCCACTGCTCTTCCTTGCCCGGCGTTTGATAGATGCCCCGGTTCACGACCCAGTACCAGTAGGCGTCGAACACCTCGTCGTCGACCTCCGCGAAATCGCGATACCGCTCGAGCGGCTTGTCTCGGAAGGTGATCGATCCCTTGCAGCCGAGGTCGGTCGTCACGGCGGGGATTCCGTACTGGTCGAGGACCTTCTGACAACCCTGGGCCAGGCGGGTGCCGAGCACGGCGAGCCTCTCGTACGCGTCCGGCGTGAGCACCTCGGTGAGCGTGGCCAATCCGGCCGCCATCGAGAGCGGGTTCCCGTTGAACGTTCCGAGCGCCGCAACCCCGTTCATGATCTCGTCCATGAGAGAGGCCTTCCCGCCGAAAGCGCCGACGGGAGTGCCGCCGCCGATCGCCTTGGCCAAGCAGACCAGGTCGGGCTGGACGCCGTAGTACTCGGTGGCGCCCCCCGGCGCGATCGTCACGCCCGTTTTGACCTCGTCGAAGATCAGGGCGACGTTGTGTTTGTCGCAGAGCTCCCTGACCTTCTGAAGGTAGCCGGGGAGCGGGACGACGATCCCGATGTTCATCATCACCGGCTCCATGATGAGAGCGCCGATCCGGTCGCCGTGCTCGTTCAGGATGTTCGCGA
>JALZOM010000207.1 GCA_030913945.1 Actinomycetota bacterium | reverse complement strand
CGACAGCACCGGTCAACTCGTGGAGTTGATCTCCCAAGAGGGCTAGAAGTCTAAGGTTGTACCGAGGAGGGGCGGCGTCGAGTCGCCCCTCCTGCGCGTTCGCCCGCCATCCCGCACGGCAGCCGGTAGCCTTCGAGGTGTGGGAGACGAGGACGTGACGCGCGATCTGATCGCTGTGCGCTGCGAGGCATGCGGCGACACGTTCACCATCCACCGGGGCGACGATTCCGACTGCCCCAGCTGTGGATGCGATCGAACGCACGAAGCTCACGAACCACTTCTGTGACCTCCTCATCCGGCCCTGGGGTAGCGGTGGCCCCCGCTAACGACCCGGGCATCGCCGATGCGATCGGGCGAGGAGGCGGCCTCGTTGTGCCCCTCGAGGAAGCCGACGCGATCGTGTGGATCGACCCGCGCTCCCCCGAACGTCTGAAGGATGCTCTGGTGAGTTCCCCGGCGAGCTGGGTGCAACTTCCCTTTGCCGGGATAGAGGCATTCGTGACGGCGGGCGTCATCGACCGGGAGCGAACCTGGACCTGTGCCAAGGGGGTGTACGGGCACGCGACCGCAGAGCACGCTCTCACTCTGATCCTGGCTGCCGCGCGCGGGCTCAATCGTCACCTGCGTGCGACGACGTGGCATGACGAGGGACTCGGAGCGCCCGAACGTCGGTTGGAAGACACAACGATCCTGATCGTCGGAACCGGGGGCATCGGAACCGCGCTGGCGACGATGCTCGCCCCGCTCGGACCTCGGATCCTGGGGATCAACCGCTCCGGCGAACCGCTCCTCAACGCCGAGCGGACGGCGTCGATAAAGGAACTGTCGAGGCTTTTACCGGAAGCGGACTTCGTGGTTCTCGCCGCACCGCTGACCCTCGAGACAAGCGGGCTCTTCGACGAGGCGATGTTGCGACGGATGAAACCGGACGCGTGGCTCGTCAACGTGGCCCGCGGTGGATTGGTGATGACGGAGGCGCTCGTGAAGGTACTGGAGGAGGAACGGCTCGGTGGGGCGGCGCTCGACGTCACCGATCCCGAGCCGTTGCCGGACCACCACCCGCTGTGGGCGATGAGCAACGTGATCGTCACTCCTCATGTCGCGAACACCTGGGCCATGGGCCTCAGGTCGCTTACCCAGATGGTCCAGGACAATGTGGCCCGTTTCGCTGCGGGCGAAGAGCTGGCCGGCGTGGTCGATCCCGATGCGGGCTACTGAGATGGGTCGTTGCGCCGCAACCGTGGCGCTGCTCCTGTGCCTCGTGGGATGCGACACGCCCGCGAGTCCGGGGGCGGCGAGATCATCCCCCACGCCCACGATCTCAGCCGGACCGACCTCCGCCGAGCCGGCGGCACGACCGCCTACCGAGAAGCCCGCGTTGCGCCTCTTTGTGGATTCCGAGGGCGCTGCGAGACGCCAGGTCGAGCGCGCGATACGCGACCTGAAGTCCGTGTCCCTGTGGCGGCGCCTGACGAGACATCTCTTCATCCTGCGGATCGAGACGAGATCGGGGAAGCGGGTTCCTGAAGACGGTCACCTCGCCGACGCAGGGCTGGCAGTGCACGTCGATCCCATGGGCGCGGGGTTGTTCTGCTACATCCGGATCTGGCCGGCGGCCCTCGAGCGCGACCTCGCCAACCAGCGCGTCTATTATTCGGAGGGCCGTCTGGGCTTCGTGCCTCCCTCAGACCGGATCTTCTGGGCCTCGATCCTCGGCCACGAGCTGGGCCACTGCCAGAGCCGACACGAGGTGACCCCGGAGGACGTCGCCCTGGAATGGGAGAACCGGGTCCGCGACCTTCTCTCCCGTCGCATTTGAGTCCGCGCGCAAACCCACCTGTCGACGAGCTCTTGGCGGGGCCGGGCTATCCGCCGGCCACTTCCGCGTTGGGGTCGGTAAGCGCGAACGGAGGTTCGAGGTTCTTCGAGGCGACGAGGACCTGGAGCCCCCCCAGCCCGCCTGCGTCGCTCAGAACCCCCAGGGCCTGCCGCCGGGACAGGGAGCGCACGGCATCGACGCCTCGGCCCGAGGCCACGGCCTCCGCATGTTCCCGACGAAGAGCTCTGTCGAGATCGTCGAGTCCCAGCGCGCGCAAGGCGTCTCTCTGTGAGAGAAGGGGCGCCACGGTCGATCCGCTACTGCGACATGCGTCCGCTATGGCGCTCCAGTTGACGTGTGCGGTGATGTCGCGGGCCCCGGGGGCTTCCAGAACGTCCTCACCGGCGCCCGCGCCGTAGGTCACGAGGGTTCCGTTCTCACGCCGGGCGAGCTCTTCACTCGTAGCGCCGTAGTCGATCAGGAGTATCGCTCCGCGGTCGAGGAGGTGAGCCGCGGCCGACACGAAACGCATCGCTTCGAGTCCGGCCTCGGCGCGCGCCCCGTCGTTCGGCGCGAGATCGTAGGTCTCGACATAGGACGCGATGGCCGGATCGGACACCGCCCCGGTTTCGAGGTGCAACCGGTCGTCCGCCGCGCCCACGTACAGTTCGGCCAGGGCCCCCTCTCGCCGTTCGACGAGATGCACGGGAAGGTTGTCGAGGACTTCGTTCGCGATGACGCACCCAACGTCGGCCGCGCTTAAGTCTTCCAGCTTCGAGACCCACGTCACCCGGGCATGGCCGAGTCGGTCTCGCTGGCGTCCCTGGACCTCGGACACCCGCTCGACGATGACGTACCGCAAGGCCGAGGCGAAACTGCCGCTCACCGACTCGAGGACCGCGTGAGCGAAGCCCCCTTCGCCCGCCCCGATCTCGATCGCATGGAAGGGATCGGGTCGCCCGGCGGCCTCCCACGCGCGCTCGAACGCGCTCGCCCACAGCGCCCCGAAGGCGGGATCGATCTCGGGCGAGGTGACGAAGTCGCCGGCCCATCCCGTGCGCTGGACCCCGGACGCGAAGTACCCATGCGTGGGGTCGTACAGGGCCTGCTCCATGAAGCCGGCGAACGTGATCGGCGGGTTGGACCGCAACTCTTCCACCAGTCGAGCCTCGAGAGGAGTCACTCGACCGGGCGAGGCCTCGGTTTGGGCATCCGCTCCTTCGCCCGCTGCGCTTCGTGACGCATCCGCTCGTACCACCCTCGCTTGTCGTCATAGGTTTTGACGCTGGCGAGCGCGGACTCGGCGACACGGATAACGTCGGCGTGCTGGGCCCGATCTCCATAGATCGTGATGAGCCGGTCGTAAGGCCCGCTGGCGTCGAAGGCGGCGGCCACCGCCGTTTCGTACAGCTCGAGGGCCTCGTCGATGCGCCCCACCTGTTCCAGGTTCTGAGCCCTCAGATATTGTTTGACCAGATCGACAGCCACGCTTCAATCGTAGGCTGCGAGGACAGGGGTTGGGGTGGAGCCCACGCAGTCAAGGAGGAGGACCATGCCAGCGCAAGATCTGCAATCGATCGCCGCAGCCCTCGTGGCCGAGGGCAAGGGCATCCTCGCCGCGGACGAGAGCTTTCCCACGATCGAGAAACGCTTCACGGGCATCGACATCGAGTCCAGCGAGGAGAACCGGCGCGCCTACCGGGACCTGTTGTTCACGACGGACGGCGTCGAGGAGTTCATCTCGGGAGTGATCCTGTTCGACGAGACCGTTCATCAGAGCGCGTCTGACGGCATGCCGTTCCCTCAGTTGCTCGAGTCGAAGGGCATCGTTCCCGGCATCAAGGTGGACGGCGGTGCTAAAGACCTGGCCCACCACGACGGTGAGAAGGTGACGGAGGGACTCGACGGTCTTAGAGGCCGGCTCAAGGAATACTACGAGAAGGGGAACCGCTTCACGAAATGGCGGGCCGTGATTAACATCGGCGAGAGCATCCCATCGGATTACTGCATCAAAGCGAACGCGGATGCGCTCGGCCGGTACGCGGCCCTGTCTCAGGAAGGCGGTTTCGTACCCATCGTCGAGCCCGAGGTGATGATGGACGGCGGCCATTCGATCGACCGGTGCTATGAGGTCACGGCGCGGATGCTGGATGCATTGTTCGGAGAGTTGAAGCGGGCGCGCGTCGATCTCACCGGGACGCTGCTCAAGACGAACATGGTGTTGTCGGGTGTGGACGCGTCCCAGCGGGCCGGCGTCGAAGAGGTGGCGCGTCGGACCGTCGACGTTCTCAAGGAGACGGTCCCCGACGAGATCCCCGGCGTCGTGTTCCTGTCGGGCGGTCAGACCGACGAGCAGTCGACCGCGCACCTCAACGAGATGAACAAGATCGGCCCGCACCCGTGGGAGCTCAGTTTCTCCTATGGGCGCGCGTTGCAGGCTCCGGCATTAGAAGCCTGGAAGGGCGAGAGCTCGAACGTGGAGGCAGCTCAGAAGGCGCTGTATCACCGCGCGAAGCTCAACAGCGCAGCCCGCTCCGGCAGCTACACGAGCGACATGGAGAACGCCGCCGCCTAGCGATGCCGGTGGGAGCCCGGACGTAGCTGACTCAGGGTGTTCGGGCCGTTAGCATCGGGGCGATGAACGCGACGATCGTTGGTGATGGCTCGAGCGACGGGTTCGCTCTGGCGAAGCAGGCAGAGGCCCGCGCCCCACTGGCCCAGGTGGTGGCGGGCCGGCAGCGCGATCTCGCCTTCGTGCCGCCGGAGGGGGCCGAGGTGCGGATCGTCACCCAGACCGAGGACCTCGGCCGCGAGGTCGCCCGGCACTCGTCGGCGCACGTTCTCGCTCAAGCCGTCCTTCGCCTCTATCCGGGAGCGAGATATTCGATCGGTCCCCCCATCGAAGACGGCTTCTATTACGACTTCGAGGTAGAGCGGCCGTTCACGCCCGAGGATCTCGAGCGAGTCGAAAAGGAGATGCGTTCGATCATCAAAGCCAACCAGCGCTTCGAGCGCGAGGAGATCGACCGCGATCGAGCGCTCGAGCTCTTCGCCGACCAGCCTTACAAGATCGAGATAATCGAGGGGGTCGACGCCGGGGATCCGACACAGGAAGCCGCCGCCGACGGCCCGGTCATCTCGGTCTATCGAAACGTCGATGCCGGGTCCGGCGAGGTGGCCTTTGTCGATCTCTGCAGGGGTCCCCACGTTCCCGGCACCGGACGCATCAAGGCCGTCAAGCTGTTGCGTTCGGCAGGCGCGTACTGGCGCGGTGATGAGAACCGTCAGATGTTGCAGCGCATCTACGGCACCGCGTGGGAGTCGAAGGACGCGCTCGATGCGTACCTTCACCGCGTCGAGGAGGCGGAGCGCCGGGACCACCGGAAACTCGGTCGCGAGCTCGAGCTGTACTCGTGGCCGGAGGAGGTCGGTTCGGGCCTCGCCCTATGGCATCCGAACGGGGCCATCGTGCGCAAGACCCTCGAGGACCTGGCCCGACAGATGCACCTCGACCGGGGCTACCAGCCCGTGTACACGCCGCACATCGGCAAGAGCACCCTCTGGGAGGTCAGTGGTCACCTCGGCTTTTACCGCGAGAACATGTTTCCTGCGATGGATGCCGGCGAGGGGGAGTACTTCGCGAAGCCGATGAACTGCCCCTTTCACATCCTGATCTTTAGTTCCAAGACACGTTCCTATAAGGAGCTGCCGATCCGTCTGTCCGAGCTGGGAACGGTGTACCGGCACGAACGGTCCGGCACCTTGCACGGCCTCCTTCGCGCGCGCGGTTTGACGCAGGACGATTCGCACATCTTCTGTAGGCCCGACCAGGTGGTGGATGAGCTGGTGGGTGTCATCGATTTCCTGCGCGATCTCTTCGGTGCCTTCGGGCTCGGGCCAGACCGTGTTCGTTTCTCGACCCGGCCGCCGAAGTCCGTGGGGACCGACGATCAGTGGGAGCGGGCTGAGACGGACATCCCCGAAGCGCTGCGCCGGGCCGGGATCGAGTATGAGGTCGACGAGGGGGACGGCGCGTTCTACGGACCGAAGATCGACATCGACGCCCGCGACGCTATCGGCCGGTACTGGCAACTCTCGACGATCCAGGTCGACTTCCAGCTGCCCGACAGATTCGGGCTCGAGTACGTCGACGACCACGGCGAGCGACAACGCCCCGTGATGGTGCACCGCGCTCTGTTCGGCTCCATCGAGCGCTTCATGGGGGTGCTCGTCGAGCATTTCGCCGGCGCCTTCCCGACCTGGCTGGCGCCGTTGCAGGTGGCCGTGATCCCGATCGCCGACCGCCATGCGAGCTATGCACACGATGTCGCCGGTCGACTGTCCAGCCGTGGCTTCCGTGTCGAGGTCGACGATTCCGACGACACGATGGGGGCCCGCATCCGGCGCCGTCAACTGCTCAAGGTGCCCTACATGCTCGTGGTGGGAGATCGCGAGGTCGAGTCGGGAACGGTTTCCGTGCGCCGAAGGACCGGCGAGGAGACGCCCGGCGTTCCGGTCGAGGATTTCGCCGAGAAGCTCGCGGTTGAGATCTCAGAACGCCGGGTCGAGCTCTCCATCTAGTGGAGCGGTTGTGGTCACCGTGGAGGAATGAATACGTGACCAGCGCTGACGGTGACAAAGGCTGCGTCTTCTGCGACCACCTCGAGGCCGGAGACGACGAGGTTGCACACATCCTTCACCGAGGTGTCACAGCCTTCGTGATCCTGAACGCGTATCCGTACAACACCGGACACCTGATGGTTACCCCGCTGCGCCACGTTGGTGAGCTTCACGACCTCGAGCCGGACGAGCGCGCGGAGTTGATGGAGTTGACTACGCGCGCAACCGAGATCATCCGCGAGGCCATGGGCGCGCACGGCTTCAACGTGGGGATGAACCTCGGCCAGGTGGCGGGAGCCGGTATCCCGGGGCACCTGCATGTCCATGTGGTCCCGCGCTGGGGGGGCGACACGAACTTCATGCCGGTCGTGGGCGACACGAAAGTTCTCCCGGAGATGATCGCCGACACCGACGCCAAACTGAGGCCACTCTTCTAACCCGCTCGCGTTCTCATGACCGCTCGCGGCGGGCTGCTGACCACAGCCCTTGCTTACCGGCCGGCCTTTCATGCCGGCCTGCGGCAACCCACTGGGGGGATCGGTCGTCGAGACGACCTACTCCCCCCAGACCCCCTCGGGCTTGGTGGGCGGGCGATGACGATGATCCGCTCAGCCTCGTCCGGGTTTCTCTTCCACACTGCCGGTCTATATGACCGCTCATGTGGATGAGAAGGCTGGTTGGCGCGTGGGTCTAGGTGTTCGCCACGCCGGTCACGCGTCCGCTTTAGCGGCCTTGGCTCGTTCGAGGATCTTCTGGGCGAGGTCGTGGGGGACCTCCTGGTAGTGGCTGAACTGCCACGAGAAGGTGCCCTGGCCCCCGGTCATCGAGCGAAGGTCGGTCGCGTAGTGGGTGATCTCTGCAAACGGAACCTTCGCTCGGACGATCTGGCGGCCGGCCCCCACCGTGTCGATGCCCTCGGGGATCCCGCGACGCTTCTGTAGGTCGCCCATGATGTCGCCCGTGAAGCTCTCGGGAACCAACACGTCGAGGGTCCACACCGGTTCGAGCACGCTGACCCCCGCCTTCTCGGCTGCGTCACGGATCGCGAGCGAACCGGCCATCTGGAACGCGAAGTCGGATGAGTCGACGCTGTGGAACTTGCCGTCGTAGAGCTCGACCCGGACGTCGATCATCGGGAAGCCCGTGCCGATGCCTTCCGCCATAGCGGCGCGCACGCCCTTCTCGACCGAAGGGATCCACTGGTTCGGGATAGATCCGCCGAAGATCTTGTCCTCAAAAACGATCCCTTCGCCGGCCGGGAGCGGCTCGGTGCGGATGCTTGCGATCCCGTACTGACCGTGGCCACCCGACTGTTTCACGTGTCGTCCGAGTGCCTCGGCTTTGGTCCGGAGCGTCGTGCGATAGGGGACACGGAAGGGGATCTCCTCGACCTCGACGGAGTACTTGTTGCTGAGGCGATGCAGGATGACATCGAGGTGAGCGTCACCCATACCCCACAAGATCGTCTGATGGGTCTCGTCGCTGCGCTCCAGCTGGAGGGAAGGATCCTCTTCGATCAGCTTGTGAAGGCCGATCATGAGCTTGTCCTCGTCGCCCTTCGTCTTGGGTGCGATGGCCTTGGGGAGCAACGGTTCCGGCGGCTCGATCCCCGGGATCTCGATGGGGAAGCTCTTGTCGGCCAGCGTGTCGCCCGTGGTGGTGTGAGTCAGCTTCGCCACCGCGCCGATGTCGCCCGCGACCACTTCCGATAGCTGTTCCTGGTTCTTGCCGCGCATGGTGAAGACGTGACCGACCCGCTCGTCCGTTTTCCTAGTGGCGTTGTGAAGCGCCGCGTCGCCCCGGATGGTCCCCGAGTAAACGCGGAAGAAGCTGACGCGGCCCACGTAAGGGTCGGTCATGGTCTTGAAGACGAGCGCCGACATCGGGGAGTCGGGCTTTGAATCGCGCGTCTCGCCGTTGTCACTTTCGATCGGCGGCCGATCGAGAGGCGACGGCCCTGCGTTCACTATGACGTCGGCGAGCCGGTCGATGCCGATGAGCTTCGTCGCGGATCCGACCAGCACCGGGAACATGTTGGCGTCATCGATGCCCTCGTGCAACGCCTTGATGATGTCGTCGCGGGTCGGCTCCGTGCCCTCGAGATAGCGCTCCAAGAGGTCATCGTCGCTCTCGGCGACGGAGTCGAGGAGATTGGTGCGGACCTCTTCCAGCCGGGCCCGTCGTTCTTCGGGCACCGGCTCCTCGGACGGTTGACCGGATCCGTCGTATCCGAAGGCGGCTGCGTCGATGACGGAGATGAGTCCCTTGAAGTCGTGCTCGCGCCCGAGTGGAAGAGAGATGGGCGCGATCGATTTCCCGAAGGCGTCGATCAGTTGCTCCAATGTGCTGCGGAAAGAAGAGTTCTCACGATCCAACTTGTTCACGAAGATCATCCGAGGTAGCTGCAATTCGGTGGCGTAGTTCCACGCAACTTGCGTCTGGACCTCGATGCCCTCCACGCCGGAGACCACGAAGATGGCGAGATCCGCAACGCGCATGGCGGCGCGCATCTCGCCGACGAAGTCGGCGTAGCCTGGAGTGTCGAGGATGTTGATCTTGTGGCCCTGCCACTCGATCGGGGCAAGGGCGGTGGAGACCGAGATCCCACGCCGGATCTCTTCCTCGTCGAAGTCGGTGACGGTGTTCCCCTCGGTGGTCTTACCCATCCTCGTGGTCGCGCCGGATCGATGCAGGAGGGCCTCGGCAAGCGAAGTCTTGCCGGAGCCGCCGTGACCCACGAGCACGACGTTGCGGATGTTTTCCGTCGGGTAACTCTTCACTCGACCTCCCCATATCCGTCTTCGAGAGGGAGCCATCGTAGCCGGGAGGGCCCCTCGCGCCACCCCGACTTAGGATGGCGCCGGTGCTGAACGCAAGGATCCGCCGCGGCTGGGATCACATGATGAGGCCTGTGGGGACGAGACTCGGCTCCCTGGGCCTCTCGGCCAACCTCATCACGCTCCTGAACGTCGCCGTCCAGGTCGTGGTCGCCTACCTCATCATCGAGGGCCGGCTGCTCGCGGCCGGACTCGTGGCCATCGTGTCGGCCCTCGGCGACACCCTGGACGGGGCGGTGGCGAAGGCTCAGGGCACCGCCAGCCCATTCGGGGCGCTCCTCGATTCGACCACCGATCGACTGTCGGACGCGCTGTTCTTCGTCCCCGTCGCCTGGCTCTACGGCGTGTCGCCCGGCCCGGAGCAGTCGGACCAGGCGTGGGTGGCGGCCCTCGCGCTCGTAGCACTGGTGGCGTCGTTCCTTGTGTCGTACGTCAAGGCGCGGGCCGAAGGGCTGGGGTTCGAGTGCAACGTCGGCATCGCCGAGAGAGCGGAGCGTCTCATCCTCATGATCGTGGGCCTCATCCTGAGTTTCATGCTGCCGACCGTGCTGGCCATACTCGCGCTGCTATCGATCATCACCGTCTTCCAGCGGATGTTCCACGTTCGCGGGCAGATCAAGAGTGGCGCGTAGTCGCCGCCCCGAAGGCGAGGGGTGGCTCATTCAGATCGTCTTCTACGGATACGTCGTCGCCTCTCGGGTCGCGCTTGCGTTGCCCGAGCGGATCGCATACGGGCTCTTTCATGCGATCGGCGGCATCGCGGCACGAGTGTCGAGGAAGAAGGAGGTCGTGGCGCGCAATCTGTCTCGCATCACTGGGGAAGCGGCGAACTCTGACCATGTCGAGTCATTGGTGGTCGAGGCTTACAAGTCCTACGCGCGCTACTGGCTCGAGACTTTCAGATACGTCCGGGAGGGCAAGGAGTTCTTCCTCGAGCGCTGCATCGTTCCCCGCGCCCACAGGATCGATGAAGTCAGGGCACGGGGGAAGGGCGCGATCGTGGTGGTCAGTCACTTGGGAAATTGGGACGCCGCGGGAGCGTGGGCGGGCGCCTCTGGCCGCTCGGTGGTGACCGTGGCGGAGGTGTTGCGACCTCGTCGCCTGTTCGATTTCTTCGTCCATCATCGGGCAAAGCTCGGGATAACGATCCATCCCGCCGAGCGTGGCGTTTCGTCGAAGCTGATCGAGGCCGTCGAAGACGGACGCGTCGTCGCGATACTCGGCGACAGAGATCTGAAGGGCACCGGACCTCGGGTGACGTTCTTCGGACGGGACGCAACCCTGCCCGCTGGGCCCGCCTCGATAGCGTTGCGCACCGGCGTGCCGTTGTTGTTCGCCGGCATCCACAGCATCCGATTGCCCGGAGGGCGATGGGGGTGGCAGGCCGACATGAGCGACCCGATCGAGTTGCCGGAGGGTGCGGGTCGAGAATCGCTGGCCGAGCTCACGCAGAAGGTGGCAGATCACCTCGAAGCCGCGATCGCCGAGCATCCCGCCGAGTGGCATGTTTTCCAGCCCTTCTGGACCGAGGATCGGAAGCGGAGTTGAACATCGCCATCGTGTGCCCGTATTCGTGGGACCGTTTCGGTGGCGTCCAGAGTCACGTCCGCGCCCTTGCTCGAGCGCTCGAAGCGCGCGGTCATGCGATCGGGGTCCTTGCGCCGCAATCGTCCGGCCAGGATGGAGAGTCACCCGAAGGCGTCACCTTCGTGGGGCGCGCCTTGTCGGTGCCGGCGAACGGATCGATGGCGCCGGTGGCTTTCGGACCTCTCGCCGCGGCAGGTATGCGACGAGCACTCGAGGTAATGGAGCCGCAGGTCGTTCACGTGCACGAACCACTCATTCCGAGCTTGTCCTTGCTGGCCCTGTGGAATACCGATGCGCCGACGGTTGGCACGTTCCACGCGGCGGCGGAGAGCAGCTTCGGATACAGAGCGTCCCGTCCCGTGCTCGCTCGCGCGGCCGCCCGCCTCACCGTGCGAACCGCGGTGTCGGATGCGGCGCGAGGGCTGGTCTCGCGCTACTTCCCGGGCGAGTACGAGCTCACGCCGAATGGGGTCGAAGTACAACGTTTCGCGAACGCGGAACCGATGGATCTCGGGCCCGGGAAGAAGGTCCTGTTCCTCGGACGCCTCGAGAAACGTAAGGGCCTGGACGTCCTCATCGAGGCCATGACGTTCTTGCGCGATCTCGACGTTCGTCTCGTGGTCGCGGGTGGGGGCCCGGAAGAGAGGTTCTCGAGGTCCTTCGCTCGCCGCCTTGGGATCGAAGCGACCTTTGTCGGCAAGCTGTCTGAGGAGGATCTGCCGCGCGCTTTCCGGGCCGCGGACGTCTACTGTGCTCCGGGGCTAGGGGGAGAGTCCTTCGGGATCGTTCTCGCCGAGGCGATGGCCGCCGGTACGCCGGTCGTGTGCTCGGACCTACCAGCGTTTCGCTCGGTCGCGGGCGACGCGGCTCTCCTCGTTCCCCCTGACGAACCCGCGGCACTGGCGCGCGGTCTGAGACATGTACTGACCCAGCCGGATGTGGTGCGCGGGATGGGCGAGCGCGGGCGCGAGGTGGCACAACGCTTCGATTGGGGCCGGCTCGCAGCCGGCGTCGAGGACATCTACGAGAGAGTGCTGGCGCGACGGTAGCCTGGCGTCATGGTCCATCAACCGGGAGAGATGTCGCACAGTCGCAGGGACGCGGCGTCCTGGGGCCAGGTCACGACACAGCGGCCCCGGGCGCTGCCGTGGCTGCTACCCGTGGCCTCTGTGGTCGCGGCCTCGGCCCTCATCGGCGCGCTGGTAGCGGCCCTCGCCGGCCCACTCGTGGGCGTTGCCGTAGCCATCCTTGGCATCGTGGCCGTCGTCGCGTGGGTGGCGATCCAGCCCCGCCTGGTGCTGGTCAGGGCCGGCGCCCGCCCGTTGCGAGAGGGGGAGCATCCTCGCCTCGTTAATGTCGTGGGAGGAGCAGCCAGCGACCTGGGCCTGAAGGAGCCTTCGATCCGAGTGATCGAGAAGGGCGAGCCGAACGCGCTCGCTTCATACGTTGGCGCGCCGGTCGTCGGTATCTCGACCAGCTTCCTCGACGCCCTCACGCGCACCGAGCTCGAAGCGGTCGTCGCCCAGACGTTGCTCCGCACCGAACCGTCCATCGTCCGGAGTTATGCAGTGGAAGCAGCCCTCGGGACGCTGGCGGGATCGCTCCGCCGGCCCGTTGGACAGGAGGACGACCTGCGGACCTGCGCGGTCACCCGCTACCCACCCGCCCTGGCGGCCGCGCTGGCCAAGGCGAGCCCCGAAGCGGTTCCCCGGGCGGCCTTCTGGTTCGTGGGCCGGGACGAGCGACACGCGCCGCCGGAGGAGCGGATCGAGGCTCTGCTGGACCTCTAGGGGTCCGGCCACGGGTCTGGAGCGCTCGCGCCGCCTAGCATTTCCGCGGCCCGGTCGTGCCACCGTGTTAGCGTGACCTGGCGCCGGAGGGCGCATTTTTCGCGTCCCGCGCAGGCCCGGTCGAAGCGAGAGACGGGTGACGAACCACGGCCGCCGCCCATGCGGTGAGTCGCCCCAGCAGAGTGTTTCGGGTGCAACCGCGACGCGGCCGCGGAGTCAAAGAAGAGACAAAGACGAACGAGGAGGCAGCGAGCTTGTCGAGCAGAACCAAAGCGATCCTGGGCATCGGAGGGGGCATTGCGGTCCTCGCCGTCGTGGTGTTCTTCTTGTTCGGAGGGGCCGAGAAGGTCCCGGGCATCCGGGGTCTCGTGGAGCCGAAGACCTGTCCCTTGACCGGCGAGGAGCCGGATGACGAGGCGATCCTCGATCGGCCTGCGGTTGCGGTGAAGATCGAGAACGCCTCCGTTGCTTACCCCCTCTCCGGCCTCGAGAAGGCCGACGTCGTTTACGAGGAGGCGGTGGAGGGTGGAGTTACGCGATTCATGGCGATCTATCACTGCACCGACGCCGCGAAGGCGGGCCCGGTGCGCAGCGCCCGGGCGGTCGACCCGGCCATCATGATCCCTACCACCAAGATCCTCGCGTTCTCCGGTGCGAACGAGCCGGTGATGCAGGCCCTCGGCGACAGCGAAGTGGTGGTCGTCGACGAGGATAGCGCAGAGAGCGCCATGCGCCGCATCGAGAGACCCGGGGTCTCCCTGGAACACACGCTCTACGCGAACACGGCGGGAACGCGCAAGGCGGGTCAGAAGGAATTCGACGAGGCGCCATCGGGGGACGGTTTCGAGTTCGGCGACGTCGAGGGGAAGACGAAGAAAGCCATCACGGTGCAGATCGACTTCAGCGCCGCGACCTCGATCACCTACGAGTTCCAGGGCGGCAGCTACCTGCGCAGCCAGGCGGGCCAACCCTTCGTGGCCGAAACGAGCAAACAGATCGCCGTGGACAACGTGATGATCGAGGAGCACGAGGTCAACTTCTCCGACATCGAGGACGTTGCCGGGAACCCCTCGCTCGAGATCGCCGACGAGACCGGTTCGGGTCGAGCCGTCCTGTTCCGGGATGGCAAAGCGATCGTGGGCACTTGGACCCGCGCGGAGCTCGAAGGCTCGGTGCAGTTCGAGACGAAGTCGGGCGACACGATGCTCTTGACGCCGGGCTCTACGTGGATCCACCTGGTGCCGAGCCAGAAGGGCGACGTGAAGGGCTCCTTCTCTTATGAGTAGGCGGCCGAAGCTTCTCGCAGCCGGGGTGCTACTTCTGGTGCTTGGCGTGGCGGCGTGCTCGGACAGCGACGACCCACAGACGGCTCCCCCGGAGGAGTCGTCTTCGCCCGAGCCCGCTGCACCGGCCGTCTGTCCTGTCACGGGCGAAAAGATCCCCAAAGGGATCAAGGTCACCCGCCCGGCGGTCGCGATCAAGATCGAGAACTCGCCGGAAGCGCGTCCTCAGAGCGGGTTGGAGAAGGCCGATCTCGTATACGAAGAGCTCGTCGAGGGCGGCATCACTCGCTTCATGGCGATCTTCCACTGTGGCGAAAGCTCAAAGGTGGGCCCCATCCGGAGCGCCCGGTTCGACGATCCGCAACTCGCTCTCCCGTTCACGCGGGTCCTCGGGTTCTCGGGGGCGAATTCCATCGTCCAGCGCGAGTTGAAGAAGAACAAGCTGGTGGCTCTCGACGAAGAGAATGGCGGCCAGGCGTTCTTCCGCGACCCTCTGGGGTCGACGGACGTCCATAGTCTGTTCTCGAACACCGAGAAGGTGCGCGCACGTGCGCCCAAGAAGCTGGAAGCCCCTGAACAGACCTTCGAGTTCGGGGACCTCTCCGGCAAGTCAAAGAAAGCGCGGAGCGTGACGCTCACCTTCGGCTCTGCGAACACCATCGAGTATCGCTGGGTCAGGGGGGCCTGGCGTCGCTTCGAGGCGGGAACGCCCTTCACGGT
>JALZOM010000205.1 GCA_030913945.1 Actinomycetota bacterium | reverse complement strand
GATCTGGCCCGCCCAGTAGCGCTGGTCCAGGCCGAAGCCCATCACGCCGAGGACGGGATGGCCCTCTTCACGCTCCTGAAAATGAAGCTGAACGTCTCCTAAGTTGGCGGTAGGCACGTGCCGATATTACTGGCGCAGGCAACCGAGACCCACTCTCAAGGACTGGCTAACTCATGAACATGCGAAGACTCACCACGATCCTCTGTCTGACGGCCCTGATGCTGCTGCTGGCCGCTCCGGCTTTCGCGCAGACGCGCGATCCCTTCGACCCGGCTATCGACCCGGCGCCGGAGGCCACCACCACGACGGCCGATCCCGCCACCACAGGGACGACCACCGAGGGAACCGAAGAGAACCGTGCGCCGACCACTGGGGCCACAGGACTAGGCGAGGGCCTGCCTAACACGGGCGGAGCAACCGAGCCGTGGGTCGTGGCCGCTTACACGCTCATAGCGATCGGAGGCGCCGCAGCAGTGGGCGCACGGGTGCTTCGGACGAACTAGCGGCTACTTCTTCTTCGAGGCGAGGTCGAGCACGTCGCCCAGGGCGATCGTGTCGCCGTCCCGCTGCCACCATTTCGCTTCGCAGAGGCGGCAGGAATAGAACTGGACGTCGTCTTCTTCCTTCAGGCGGATCTCGATCTCGATGCTGTCTTCACCACGGCACTGCGGACATCGCATGTTGCCTCCCACGGTCGTTAGCCCCATTGTGAAGCATTCGTCGGGTAGAGCAAGGGTCCTTCTTTCTCTATCCTAGGCGGCTTATTCCGCCAGGCTCTCCAGAGCCGGCTCCCGGGGCAGGAACAGGGGAGGCCCGTAGCGGCGGTCCTCGAGGATCCAGCCGCGCGGCGGGTTGAGGCGATCGGCGCAGCCGGCACAGAGGGCGTACAGGTGAGGAGAGATGTCCCTCTCGGCCGCGTCCTCGAGCAGAGCTCGTTTCTCATCGTAGTTGTAGCCGAGGAGGCCAACCGCCGGCCCCCCGCATCCTGGCTTCGAACAGAGACGCATCGCGGGCACGTTATGCGAGCGCTGTCTCCAACGGATGGATTAGGGCCCGAAGCCTTCCGCAGAGGGAAAAGATGCGGGCGCCCGGACCACGTGTCCGTCATCCGGCAACAGGTGCCAGTTGAGGGGGTCGTGCCGGCACCACCCCTACGGCGAGAGAACTCTCATCGCGGGGGCAGCGAGTGCGGATCAGGTCGCGAGCGCCCGCAAACCTGGATACTTGGAGCCACCCCAGGATGGGATTATCGCTCGCTCAGCTTCAGAACGCAATGGCTCCTAGCCGCCGGGCCGGCGCGTGATCCACTCATGGTCGTCTATCGCGGCCCCCTCACCCACCGGGGGTCCGACGTTCAGGATGCCCAGGATGCGCCGGTAGGTGATGCGCCAGGATTCCTCGAACCCGGCCTTGGTGACCGCGCGGAGCGATGAGGGATTGTCCACCTCGACCGCCACCCAGGCCCGGGCTAGCCCTTCGATGGCCAGGACATGGCAGATCTCCCGCAGGGCGAACGGATACAACCCCTTCCCCCGGGCATCGGAGCGGGTGAACGATTCGAACGCGTACGCGTCTCCCGGTGGGGGCCGGAAGTGCGCCCTCAGCTCACGCGTCCACGCCGCCTTCGTGGTGATCCACGTAGCGTGCATGAAGGTCCCGCCGAACTCGACGACGTAACAACGAGTGGAGTCCGAGAGGCGCCGAACGAAGGTTTCGGCCGCATCGGTCCCGATGTCCCTCTCGTATCGCTCGGCGTCCTCTGAACCCGCTCGCCGGAGCGCCGCCCCCTCCACCGGCCGGCGCTCCCCGGCCGCGGGCCTCACGAAGACGATGAGTGTCTCCGAGGAGGAGAGGTTCTCCGTCAGGCGATCGCTCGAGAGGCGCACGATGTCGCCAATCCCTCGAGCCCGCCCACGCGCTACGAGCTTGCGGAGCTCCGCGATGGGGCCGAGCCGGGTGTCGGACACGGCGAGAACATACCGCCGGTCTTACAAAAGAGGCCTAGTTGATGCGGCCGTGCTGCCTGGCGCGCCGCTCGACCTCGGTGAGGCCGCCCCAGATGCCGTAGGGCTCCTTCGTGGTCAGGGCGTACTCGAGGCACTCACGTCGAACGGCACAGGTCGAGCACACCCTCTTGGCCCGATCCTCGCGACCCCGGCGCTCCGCAGGAGGTTCGGAGTCATCGAGGCCGAAAAACAGGACGGCCGGGTACTCGAGGCACGCCGCGTGCTCACGCCAGGCGGTGTCGGGAGCAAGCGCGGTCTCTCGCATGAGGATATGGATGCTTCCAGTCAAAACGGGCGAAGTCAATAGGGAATCTCTAGACCGCCGGACCTGCTCGCACCGGTAGCGGCCCGAGTCTCCCGGGGGGCGGCGGCCACTAAGATGCGGTGCGTGACCAGGGACCTGAGCGGCATCTTCAAGGCGTACGACATCCGCGGGGTTTATCCCGATGACCTGGATGACGATGCGGCTCGACGGATCGGCAGCGCCTTCGCTCGCTTCGTGAACGCTCCGAGGGTTGCCGTCGGGAGGGATATGCGGACCTCGTCGCCAACCCTCTCGGAGGCCTTCAGCCAGGGGGTCCACGCAGCGGGGGCCGGGACCATCGACCTCGGGCAGGTATCGACCGACGCCTTGTACTTCGCTTCCGGGCGCCTCGACGTGCCCGGCGCGATGTTCACCGCCTCACACAATCCCGCCCGCTACAACGGCCTCAAGCTGTGCCGCGAACGGGCGGCCCCGATCGGATCCGACTCCGGACTTGCGGAGATCCGGGCCCTGGCTGAGGGCGATGAGGGGTTCCGTGGAGCGGGTGCGCCGGACCGGGATACCGAGCCGGTCGACGTCCTGGGCGACTACGCCGCCCACTGCCGCTCCTTCGTCGATGAGAACCTCCTGCGTCCACTCAAGGTCGCGATCGATGCGGGCAATGGCATGGCAGGGGCGACCGTTCCCATCGTTTTCGATCCGCTGCCCTTCGAGGTGGTGCCTCTGTTCTTCGAGTTGGACGGGACCTTCCCGAACCATCCCGCCAACCCGATCGAGGCCGAGAACCTCGTGGCGCTTCAGCGGGTGGTGCGCGAGCAGAAGTGCGATGTCGGGATCGCGTTCGACGGAGACGCCGACCGGATATTCCTGGTGGACGAGACCGGCGAGCCGGTGACCGGATCGCTTACCACCGCCATGGTTGCGGAGCGCCTTCTCAAGCGAAACCCCGGGCAAGGAGTGATCTACAACCTGATCTGTTCCTGGACTGTGCCCGAGGTGATCAAAGAGAGCGGCGGGATCCCTATCCGGACGCGCGTCGGCCACTCGTTCATCAAGGAGGTGATGGCCGAGAGCGGCGCGATCTTCGGAGGGGAACACTCGGGCCATTACTACTTCCGCGACAACTTCCGGGCGGACTCGGGCATGATCGCCGCTCTGCTGGCCCTCGAGGCGATGAGCGAGGCCGGCGTCCCGCTATCCGAGACCCTCGCGCCGTTCAAGCGATACGCGGACTCGGGTGAGATCAACTCCGAGGTGGCCGATCAGGCAGCAGCCATCGAGAAGCTCAAGCTCGAATACGATGATGGCAAGCAGGACCTCACGGACGGCCTTACGGTGGAATACGAGGACTGGTGGTTCAACTGCCGTGCCTCGAACACCGAGCCGCTTCTTCGACTCAATCTAGAGGCGCGAACTCAGGAGCAGATGGCCAACAAACGCGACGAGGTCCTGTCGGTTATCAGAGGAGGGGCGTAGATGGCTCTCGATCCGAAATTGCTTGAGATTCTCGCTTGCCCGAACTGCAAGGGCGAGGTCGAGTACCTGGAGGCCGAAGACATCATCGTGTGTCGGGGGGAGTGCGGCTATCGCTATCCGGTCCGCGATGACATCCCGGTCATGCTTATCGACGAGGCGATCAAGCCGTGAGCCCTTTCGATCTGGACGATCTGAACGCGATCGCCTCGCTCGATTCCGAGGACGTGCTCACCGCGGTCGAACGTTTCGCCGATCAATGTCGTGAGGGGTGGGAGATCGGACGAGGGATGGAGGGCCTCCCGGATGCCGACGGGGTCGATTCCATCGTGCTTCTGGGGATGGGTGGTTCGGGAGTGTCGGGGGATGTCGTCCAGAGCGTGGTCGAGCCTCGCCTCCCGGTGCCGTTCCGAACGATCAAGAGTTACGGCCCCCTTCCGGAGTGGATAGGACGCAACACGCTCGTGGTCGCGGTGTCGTACTCGGGAAGCACCGAGGAGACGCTCGCGGCTACCGATGTAGCGCATCAGCGCGGCTGCCGGATCGTGATCGTTTCCTCCGGGGGCCCGCTACAGGAGCTCGCGGCGACGCAGGGTTTCAGCCACGTCAAGATCCCGTCCGGGTTGCAGCCACGAGCCTCTCTCGGCTATCTCACGATGCCGATCCTGGGCGTCCTGGTCGAGATGGGCCTCGTGCCGGAGATGCGGGTCGACGTCGACGAAGCGGTCGCCGTGTTGGCGGATGTTGCGGAGCGGTGTCACCGAAAGCATCCCGCCGGGACCAACCCCGCCAAAGATCTGGCCACGGCCATCACGGGCAAGGTCCCCGTGATCTACGGCGGGTATGGGGTGGGCGCAACGGCCGCCTATCGTTTCAAGTGCGATCTGAACGAGTACGCGAAGACGCCAGCCTTCTGGAACGTCCTCCCGGAGTTGAACCACAACGAGATCGTGGGTTGGAACCAGCTTTCGGATCTGACCTCGGAGAGGTT
>JALZOM010000187.1 GCA_030913945.1 Actinomycetota bacterium | reverse complement strand
CTGCTCGGCAGAGCGGAACTTGATCTTCTCGAGCTTGGTTACTCCGTCGATCAACTGGGCCACGTCGTAGCCCAACTCCTGCTCGACATCCACGAGCGACAATGAAGTGTCCTCCACGGCGTCGTGTAGGAGAGCGGCGGAGATGGTGGTCTCGTCGAGGCCAAACTGAGCCAGGATCATCGCAACATTGAGGGGATGCGTGATGAACGGGTCCCCAGACTTCCGCGTCTGCCCCGCATGAGCGCGCTCAGCTATCCAGTACGCGCGCTCGATCGCTTTCGTGCTGGCTTTGGGTCGTTTCGCCCGGACCTCTTTGAGGAGCCGATCGAAGGCGGGATCGCTCGACTGGCGCTGCGATCGAACCTTCTTCAGGACCGCCTTTACCCCGCGAGCGTTATCGGGCGACCGGGGTGGTGCCGGCGCATCCGTAACTGCTTCGGGGCGGGTCGGCGATGCAGGCGCCGAGTCGGGAGGGTTCATATGCTCCCGTTCGCTGGCTGGATCGGGCGGTTGGGCCATAACTCATCTTACGAGAACGGATGACCGCGGCCAGACCTTCTGGTCAGATCTCTCCGTCGGATCTGCGGACGAAGTCGACCCGTTCGCCCTCCCCCACCATGCCTTTGGTCTCCCATCCAGCCGTGAGCCACGCGCGGCTGTGCATCTTGCGAGGGTCGTTGCGCCACCAGGAGGGGAAGCGAGCGTTCTCCGGGAGGGTTTCCCCGAGGATGGCCTCGAATTCGGGGAACGACATCGAGAGGCGCGTGACGTCAGACGGCTGCTTCGCCAGATACGCCGCCAGCCTGATGTATTTCAGGGAGCGGCGTTCCTGCAATCTTCCCCCTGCGGTCATCCTCGCAGCCTAGGGAGAGTGAGCGACCGGCGGAAGGGGGTTGGGGGAAATGGGCCGAAAGGTCGGCTTGCCAGGGTGCGGTCGAGGCCTTCGAACCTAGTAGGAGATGAGGCTAAAGAAGTCGTAACCGGACAACTTGCTGCGCCCCTCAAGGAACGACAATTCCATGATGGTGGCCAACCCCGCCACCTTCCCTCCACAGACCTCGGTTAGCTGGGCGGTGGCACGGGCGGTGCCCCCCGTCGCGAGGACGTCGTCGACGATAAGGATCCGTTCCCCCGGTTCGATCGCGTCCTTGTGCATCTCGAGGTGGTCGTGCCCGTACTCGAGCTCGTAGGACTGAGACTCAACATGCCAGGGCAACTTGCCTTTCTTCCGGACGGGGATGAGACCCGCCGTGAAACGGTAGGCCAGGGGAGCCGCGACCATAAAACCTCGCGCTTCTATCCCGAGCACCTTGTCAACCTCGTCACGGTCGAAGTGGTGCGCGATCGCGTCGATCGTGTACGTGAATGCCTTCTTGTCGGCGAGCAGCGGCGTGATGTCCTTGAACGTCACTCCCTCTTTTGGGAAATCCGGGATATCGCGGATGA
The DNA here is from genome assembly GCA_030913945.1 of Actinomycetota bacterium. Classification (GTDB taxonomy): domain Bacteria; phylum Actinomycetota; class CADDZG01; order CADDZG01; family WHSQ01; genus JACCXF01. The sequence goes on along the minus strand of JALZOM010000187.1, from coordinate 6,172 downwards.
ACTCCTTGAGCCATTCGTGGTCGCGCTCTCGTTCTGGCTGCAACTCGCTTCCCCCTAGCGTCTCTTGCGACGCTTCGACTTCTTCGTGCCGACCCTAGCCCGGGCCGGAACCTGCGACGGTGACGCAGCGCCTGAGTGCGACGCTACCCCACTTGTGGCGACCGGAACCGGTTCCGCCGAGCGGTCACCGGGCGAGGCCGTTGCCCCTGCCAGAGCCGGAGCCGCGGTCTGCCGCTGAGCCTCACGCAACACCTTCGCGCGCACGTTCCGGTAGCGCGGCTCACGCTCCTTGAGGACCGTAAGGACGGGGGTGGCGACGAAGACGGATGAATAGGTTCCCGAAAGGATGCCGACGAGCAGGGCCAGCGAGAGATCCTTGAGCGTGGATGCTCCCAGCAGTCCGGTCCCCACCGCGAGAAGCGCCCCCACCGGAAGCAGGGTCGCCAAGGAAGTGTTGAGCGACCGCATGAACACCTCGTTCATGGCGAGGTTGGCTGAGGCTTCGTAAGTCATCTTGCCGGTGGCGGCGAACTGAGTCGTGTCCTCCTCGACCTTGTCGAACACGACGATCGTGTCGTAGAGCGAGTACCCGAGGATCGTCAGGATGGCGATGACGGTCGAGGGGGTTACCTCGAACCCCACGAGGGCGTACACGCCGGCGGTTACAAGAAGGTCGTGGATCAGCGCTGCCAGGGCGCCTACCGCCATCTTCCACTCGAAACGCCACGAGATGAAGACGGTTACGACGATGATGAAGATGATCAGCGCTCGCACGGCGGAGCGGGTGACCTCGCCCCCCCACTTGCTGCCGATCCTCTGGCTCCCGATGTCGGCGATCGGAGCGCCCACCGTGTCCGACACGGTCTGCACCGCTTGCGCCTGCGACTCCGGGTCCGCGATCGCCTTGCTCTGCACGGTGAGGCCCCGGCCATCATCGTTGGTGAAGACCTGAATCTGCGCATCGTCCGCGCCCTGGCCCTCGAGCGCGGACCGCACCTCGCTCACCACGTCGGCGTTGGACGTGTCCCCCAACGGCCCATCGCCGGGAACCGGCGCCTGGATCTGGATGCCACCTTCGAACTCGATGCCGAAGTTCAGAGGTTTGAAAGTGATGGTCGCGATGCACCCCAGCAGCACCGCCGCCGAGATCGAGAACCAGAGCTTCCGTTTCCCGATGAAATCGATCTTGGTCTCGCCGCGGTAGATGCGGTGCAAAGCCCCCCGGCGCCGTGATGCGCTCACGGTCTCGTCCGGACGATCGCTCATGCCGTTCCCTGGACGCCCAAAGCGTCACGGATCCCGATGAAGCGACCGGACGAAAAGAATCTGGTGCGCGCGAGCAGGTGCACGGCCGATCGCGTGTAGAAGTACGCGATCAGGACATCGATCAAGGTCGCAAGGCCGAGCGTCAACGCGAAGCCCTGCACGGGGCCGACGGCCAGAAAGAACAGGATCACTGCAGCGGACCCGGTTACGAAGTCGGCCACGAGGATCGTCCGGAACGAACGGGCCATCCCCCGTTCGACCGCCGCGCGCATCGTCTTCCCGGAACGGACCTCGTCCTTCAGACGTTCGAACGCGACGATGTAAGAGTCGGCCGTGACCCCTATCGACACGATCAATCCCGCCACCCCCGCCAGGCTGAGCGACAGTCCGGCGGTCTCCGATAGAAAGGTGACCAGCGCGTAGAGCGACGCGCCGAAGACGGCGAGTCCGAGCCACACGACGAGGCCCAGGGCCCTGTAATAGAGCAGCATGTAGATCATCACGAGACCCAGCCCGATGGCGCCGGCCTGCAACCCGGCCGTCAAGGAGTCGCTCCCCAGCGTCGGGGAGATCTTGCGAACCTCGGATTGAACCAGGGTGATGGGAAGGGACCCGGTGCGCAGCACGAGAGCGAGGTCTTTGGCCTCCTGCTCGTTGCCGCCCACGGTGATCTGGGTCTCGCCACCCGCTATCCCCGTACCGCAGACGACGCCTTGATCCATGCCGGGGGCCGACTGCACGACTCCGTCGAGGACGATGGCGACCCGGCTCTTGATCTGTTCGCCCTCATCGCGCAGGCAGGCCAGCTCATCGGTGAACGATTCCCACGTGGCGGAGCCGGCCTCGTTCATCTCGAGGGTCACGAGCCAGCCGCCGCTTCCTTGTGTGTCGAGCACCGCACTCGCCTGGGTCACGATGTCGCCCGTGAGCTCTGCGGGTTGCAGCCGGTACAACGAGCCCTCGTCGTCCGCCTGGCCGGATGGGTACACCACTTCCTCGTCATTGACCTGGGTTCCGACTTCCTCGGTGACCTCGGGGATCTTCTTCTTCGGCGTGGTGGGCGGGATGATCTCCTCGACCTGCCGGAAGGTGAGCTGGGCAGTCGTCCCGATCACCTCGAGCGCTCGGCGTTCGTTCTCGACCCCAGGGAGCTGGATCAGGATGTTGTCCTCGCCGCCGACGGTGACCTCGGATTCGGCAACGCCCAGCGAGTCGATCCTGGATCGGATGATCTCGGTGGTCTTCTGAAGTACATCGTCGGTCACCTGGCCCTCGGCGGTGAGGATGACGCTGGTTCCGCCTTCGAGATCGAGGCCGAGCGCAGGGCTCCATCCTGCGAGAAAGATCGCGCCGACCGATCCGAAAGCAACGATCAGGCTCGCCAGGAAATAGATGCCGTATGGCTTACGCCGCATGGATGTCCCCCACTAGAGAAGCTGAGAACCGTTGATGACGATCTTGAACCGGCAGTCAAGGTACTCCGCTGCTCGCCTGCACATGACCATGCGAGACAGGAAGATCTCGAAGTAGTCCATGACGTCAGCCACCTCGGTCTCGATCTTCAACTCGAGCGTCAGTGTGCGGGCTTCGGAGTCGACCCGCAAGAACGAGCGCTCCACCGCGTGGTTCACTCGGTCGTGGATGTCGAACAGGGCAGGATCCTTGATCCGGACCCGGCTTCTGTGTACGTCCGACTTGTCGGCGACTATCAGGGCTGCTCCGACGGGGTTCACAGGATGGCCGAACTCTTCCTCGTGATTACCGATCGCCGCCATCACTACGCCGATCTCCTTATAGGTCATCCCGAGATCCTTGAGGACGTCGTAGGTGATCGTTGCGCCCGTCTGTGAGTGCATCGTTCGCGAGACGAAATTCCCCATGTCGTGCAGGTAACCCGCGATCGCTCCGAGCTCCTTCATCCGGTCCTCGTAGCCCAGCCGATTGAGAACATTGAAGGCGATGTGCGACACAAGTCCCGCGTGCCGGAATCCATGCTCCGTGTACCCGATCTCGCCTAGGTATCTGTCCGCAAGGGAGATAAAGGTCTGCACTCCCTCGTGGTTCTGGACCGCCTCGATCGTCACCTCGGAGCTGGGACCCAGAGTCTCAGGAGCGGGATCGATCGGTTTGGCTTCGGTCGATGCGCGCAGCAGATCCTGGAGGTCCTCGGGATCCGGCGCGCCCGCCGGCATGTTCATCCCCTCATCAACTCCTTGCGCCCGACCCCTTGATGGTCACGCTCGATCATCCGACGGCGGCTCTTCCTGATCCTCGACGTCATCGACGTCGTCGGACTCGTCCACGACCTGCCGGGCTACCGCCGATTTCACGATACGGATGACCGTCCCACTGGCGATCTCGATCTCCATATCCTCGTCGTGGATGTTCCTGATGGTCCCGAAGATGCCACCGATAGTGACGATCTCGTCACCCAGGCCGAGGCTTTCGATCAACGTGCGGTGCTGATCGACCCGCCTCTTCTGCGGGCGGATCAACATGAAGTAGAAGATCCCGACAAGCAGGACCAGGAAAATAAGGCTCGAGGCTCCACCTTGCACGAGGCGTCACGTCCTTTTATCGAGTGAGCATTACGCGAATCAGAGCCGCTTGCGGCGGCTCCCTTCGCCAATCTTACCGCCGCCCGGGTCTTTCAGTTCGAGCAGGTGCCACGGGTGGCTCCCGCCCTCAGAAGCGCCCGAAGAGGTCGGGGTGGGGCCTCTCGGGCAGAGGGACGCCGAGGTGCTCGAAGGCGGCTTCGGTCGCCACTCTCCCCCTGGGGGTCCGTCTGATCAGACCGATCTGCATGAGGAACGGTTCGTAGACGTCCTCGATCGTGTCTGGCTCTTCACCCACCGAGACCGCGAGGGTCGACAGTCCCACGGGTCCACCCCCGAACTTCCGGACGATCGTGTCCAGCACCGCGACGTCGACCTTGTCGAGTCCTTTGTCATCAACCCGGAAGACCCGCAGGGCTTGCTTCGCGATCGACTCGTCGATCGTGCCCGACGCGCGGACCTGAGCGAAGTCGCGCACCCGGCGTAGCAACCGGTTTCCGATCCGGGGCGTCCCCCTCGACCGGCGAGCGATCTCCCTCCCCCCGCCCTCATCGATCGTCACTCCCAGTATCGAAGCCGAACGTCCGACGATGACCTCGAGGTCTGCTGCTGGATAAAGGTCGAGTCGCTCGACGAGCTCGAACCGGCTGCGGAGCGGTCCCGTGATGAGTCCAGCCCTCGTTGTGGCCCCAACCAGCGTGAAACGCGGGAGGTCGAGACGGACGGTCTGAGCGCTCGGTCCCTTGCCGATCACGAGGTCCAGCTCGAAATCCTCCATGGCGGGATAGAGGACCTCCTCGACCGTACGGGGAAGCCGGTGGATCTCGTCGATGAAGAGCACATCGCCGTCCTCGAGATTCGTCAGGATCGCCGCGAGATCCCCGGCGCGCTCGAGAGCCGGTCCCGACGTCTGGCGGATCTCGGCCTCCATGTCGCGCGCCACCACATGGGCCAACGTCGTTTTTCCGAGCCCGGGAGGGCCTGACAGCAGCAGATGCCCCACCGGCTCGTTCCGACCTCGGGCGGCCTCGAGAACGATGCCCAAGTGCTCCTTGAGCTCGGGTTGTCCGACGAACTCGTCCAGCGTGCGAGGGCGGAGCGTGGTCTCGGCCTCTCGCTCCGTGGGGCCGATAGCAACGGCGAGGATCTCGTCGCTCATGCCAGCACCTTCAGCGCGGACTTGACGACCTCCTGCACCCCGTCGTCGGGCCCAGGGTCCACCTCGCCGAGCGCTGCGCGCACCTCGCCGGGCGAATAGCCCAGGTTCTCGAGCGCCGACCGAGCCTGGGATAGGGAATCGGGGCGAGCCCCAACCACTTCGAGGTCGGGCAGCGCGAGCTTCTCCTTCAGGTCGATCACGATCCGCTGCGCGGTCTTCTTACCGATGCCGGGAACGGAGGCCAGCCCCGCGACATCGTCTGTGACCAGAGCCCTGCGGAGCTCCTCGGGGCCGAACGCGGAGCACACCTGCAGGGCCACCTTGGGACCAACCCCCGGCACGGTCATGAGGGCCTCGAAGGTATGCCGCTCGCTCTCGGTGACGAACCCGAAGAGCGTCATCGCGTCCTCGCGCACGTGGAGATGCGTCCACAACCGCACCGTGCCACCGTCGGGAGGCAAACCGGCCAGAGTGGTTGTGGGACAGCTGAGCCGGTACCCGACCCCGTGGACCTCGAGGAAGCAGCCGCCGGGAGTGCGACCGGCCACGTCGCCGCGAAGGAACCCGATCATCGGAGCGTCCGCGCGACCGCGTGCGACAGACCCGCCCGATTGATGTGACAGATCGCGAGAGCGCACGCATCGGCGGCGTCCGGCGGGGACGGAGGCGCATCGAGCCCGAGCAAGACGGCGATCATCGCTTGCACCTGGTGCTTGCTGGCGCTGCCGACGCCGACGACGGATTGCTTTACCTCCGAGGGCGTGTAAGTGGTGACGGACAACCCCGCCTCCGCTGCGGCGAGCAAGGCCATGCCCGACGCCTGACCCACCGCCATCGCGGTCTTCACGTTGCTATTGAAGAAGAGTCGTTCGACCGCGACTACATCCGGCTCATGACGACGGATCAGGCCCGCGAGCGCCGCGCGCAAGGTCGCCAGCCGCGTCTCGTGGGGAGTCCCGGAGGGAGTCCGGATCACGCCCAAGTCGATAGGCGCCATCTTCCCTCCGGCGCGTTCCACCACCCCGAATCCCGTGGTGGCGACGCCCGGATCGATCCCCAACACCCGCAATGCGACCCCTTCGATCTCGCGCCCTCATTCAGGCGAACACGCGTTCGCCCCAGACTAGCGGAGCCCACCCCCGTTCTCTCGTCTTTGCAACGCAGCCAGACCGAGGGGGGTCTAGGTTGGAGT
>JALZOM010000170.1 GCA_030913945.1 Actinomycetota bacterium | reverse complement strand
GGATCTAGCCCTCGAGCCAGTCGTGCAGGCGATCGGCCTCCTCGTCGTATGCGGCGGTGATGCCTTTGATGATGTGGCCCTCGACCTTTGAGCCGTAGATCGGGACCTTGACCTTGACGACCCCCCTCACTCGCCGGACCGCGCCGTCGGCGTCGGGCTCGATATTGATCGTCCCCTGGGACTCGAGCAGCTCCTCGGCCACCTCCGGCAAGATCGTCCAGCTCCATCGCATCGAGTCGGGGTCCCAGTGCGCTTCCTCGATCCAGGCCGGCTCGGCGCCCCCCAGGAACTTGGCCGCCGCGCCCAGATCGATCCCGAGTACGCAGCGGACCCGGCGGACCACAGCTCCGTTCTTCGAGGCTTTCTGGGTCAGCACCTCGCGCTCGCGCAGGGCCCCCACGTCCGAAAGCGAGGCCTGGAACTTCTCGTTCAACAGGGCATCGGCGACCGTCTCCGGGTCCGCGGGCAGGAGGTGGGCGATGTCGAAGTCCAAAGTGCGAGGAAGGATAGCCGAGCGCTCCGGCGCGGAGCGGGGGGGACAAATCGGTTAAAGACGCATGCGGGCATACTTGTTGACTCAGGTAACGGACGGGGTTACCATTAACTTCCAGCGAGAGCGGACATCGTTGGGCCGCCTACCGGGGGCAACCGGTGGCACGGTTTTCACGCAACACCGGGACTGAACGGCTTTCTTAGGGGAATTTTCGATTCTTAAGCGCACCCTTAGGTGCGCATGTGTGGGGAGGACCACGTAGTGGCTCGCGCTCGCTGGACGGCAATCCTGTTGACGCTCGTGTTGAGCGCGTCCGTGTTTGCGCTTCCCGCCCTCGGGGCCACGAAAGCTTCCGATCCGGGCGGCGGCGCGCAGAAGGCCGGCAAGTCCGGTGGCGCCCCCGGCCACAATAAGGATCAGACGAGTCCCGATGATCAGTCGCCCGACGAAGAAGAAAAGGCAGAGCCCTCCTCCTCGCCACGACCCTCGGCGTCGCCGTCCGCCCCCCCGAAGGCCCCCACAGGCACCGATAGCCAGGGTCCCGGGGATCAAAGTCCCGGGAATCAGGGTTCAGGGTCGCAGGATGAAGTCGGCTCGGCTCAAGCTGTTCTGCTGACGACGTCCGTCTCGGCGTCGCCGTCAACGATCCTGGTGGGCGAGACCAGCCAGGTCGTCGCCCAGGTCGCGAACACAGGCAACTCCACTGCATCCAATCTGACCGTCGACCTCTCGGTCCCGTCGCAGCTCGACATCACGGACGCGGGCCCCGAACCGTTCGAGTCCGTGAGTGGCGACACGATCCGTTTCCATCTTGGTTCACTACCGGCCGGCGAGTCGGCGGAAGCATGGCTCGACCTCGAGGGGGCCCATCAGACCTCTTTCTCGGGCGCGACCGTCGCGGCGACCGCAACCTCCGGGGAGATCGTTAGCAGCGGCTCGGCTCAGATCGTCGTTGGCGGCTCGACCGGCAACGAGAACCTCGCGCTGATCACCAGCTCGAACCGTCTCCTCGTTCAGCTCGGCCAGCTCGTCAATTACTCCATCACGGTGACCAACGTCGGAGACACCACCCTCCACGATGTCGTCGTGGTCGACCGGCTCCCGGCCGAGATCCGTTATCAGTCGGTCGCTTACACGCCGGCGGTCGACGCCGTTCAGGTCGGTGAGTCAAGCGGCAAGCAGGACATCGTGTGGGTTAAGGACTCGCTCCGCCCCGGTCGATCGATCACCGTTACGTGGACGGGTCGCGCAGCCAGTCTCGGCGATTTCGCTGCGATCAACAGCGTCATTGTCAAAGCCGATGAGATACGCCCGGTTAACGAGGAACGAACGACCTATCTCGCCACGGCTGCGGTGAGCAGCACGAGCAACCCCGCCTTCGATCCGATCGTCAAGGCGCGCAGGATCGAGCGCACCATCACGAAACCGGTCGGTGGCGGGGGGACGCAGGGATCACTCCTTCCCATCACCGGCCTCGAGAACCCGACTCCTTTCGTTGTCGCCCTCGTGCTGATCGCGCTCGGCGGTCTGGTGCTGTGGTCGCGACGGTGGCGGGAGTCAAGCAGGAAGTGGACAGCGATCGCTTTGGCCGTGGTGCTGACGGCGTCCGCCGCTTGCGTCGATGGCGATCCGAACGCGACGGCAACCAAGCCCGATGCCGGCCAGTCCGAGAACGAACCCAAGAAGGACAAGAAGAAGAAGGAAGAGGTCAGGGGCCGCCGCATCCAGAGGAACGGGAACAAGAACGGTAACGGGAACGTCAACCGCGACGGGGGCCAGACCGGCGCAGAGCCGGGCGCCGACCCCTCGAGCGACCCCGTCGCTCCTTCTTTGCCTCTGGTCACCGGACCGGTGGTCGCCGCCCCCGCCCCCACGACGCCGATCCCGACCGAGCAGGTGACGGTCACGCGCCGCGTCGTGACGACCGTAGGACTGGGTGACCTGCCGATCGACGTGCTGGGCGCGCGTCCCTCCGACAACCAGATGTCCTACACCTGGAACGAGGCAGCGGGCAAGATCACCCGGGCCACGTCGTCCGTCGGCATCTCGAAGGGCGCGACCGTCGAGCTCATGACCGAGCTCGGCTTCGGCGGCGACCAGATCGACGTCACGGTCGTGGTGCGCAACCTGTCGCGGAACCGCCGCCTGGCAGTGAGTGGGAACCTGATTCATGACGTGTCGGGTTCGTCGGGTTCGATCGCCTCGTTTTCGGCGCCGGTCGATACGGTGCTTGCTCCTGGGGGCGAAGTCTCGGCGCGATTCACCTATCTGTTGCCTTCCGGCGACTACGACGCGACCGCGCGCTTCCAGCCGAACTAGCCTTCCGGGCTGACTTGCGCGGCCCGCGAGGTCTAAGCTGATTCCCAACAGTTTCCAGTCGACGAAAGGAAGAGGTTGGTTTCGGTGGAGGGTGGGCTTAGCGGCAACGCCTCGAAGCTCGAGCGCGCCCTTACCGACCTCCGTGGCGTTCGCCGCGCACGCGTGGACGTCGACGATGACGAGGTCAAGGCCGTTCGCGTCCTCGTCGTCCCAGAGCGCGATGACGAACGCACGGAACGCGACGTCCGACGACTTACGTTCTCAACGCTGGGCCGCCCACTAGAACCCGATCGCATCCAGGTGCTGAGCGCGACCGAGGTGGGTGACGCGACGGAGGTGCACCCGCTGCAGCGCCGCAAGCTGTCCTCCCTCACGATCGAGAGGACGGGTAAACGGTTCAGCGTGCGCATCACGCTCGAGCTTGGCGGCGACGTCCTGGTGGGCGAGAGCGAGGGCCCCGCCGTGAGTCGTTTCGACCAACGCGTCGTGGCCCGCGCCACCCTCGAAGGTGTGGGTGAACTGCTGGACTTCACGACCGAGCTCGAATCCGTCGAGTTCCTGCAGGTCGGCGATTCCGAGGTTGCAATCGTGGCGTTGAACACGCCGCACGGATATCTGACCGGCTCCGCCATGGTGAAGCTCGTTCGTTACGAGGCGATCGCCCGCGCGACGCTCGACGCGTTGAATCGCTTCACGATAGGTCGGGGAGATCGGGACCCGGTCTAGTGCACGAGACCGCGCCGGAAGGCTTCGGCAACCGCCTCCGTGCGATCCCGCACGTCTAGCTTCTTGTAGATGTTCTTGAGATACGTCTTGACCGTTTCTTCGGAGACGTGGATGTGCTCGGCGACGCCACGAGTCGCGTTGCCGTCGGCGAGCTCCTGAAGGACGGTCAGCTCGCGGTCGGTCAGAGCGTGTTGATCGCGCCCGCCGATGCGCCCGAAGACTCCCTCGGTCACGTTCGGGTCGAGAACCGCTCGTCCCTCGGCAACGTCGTGGATCGCCTGGATCACCGATTGACGCGACGAACCCTTCGATAGGTAGCCGTCGGCTCCCGCCTTCACCGCCTCGGCGACGGTTCCCGGGTCGGTGAACATCGTCAGCACTAGCACCTTGGTGTCGGGGGCCGCCTTTTTTATCTGCTTGGTGGCCACGATGCCGTTGATGCCGGCCCCGAGGTTCACGTCCATAAGGACGACGTCGACCGACTTCTCCATCACGGTTGCCACCGCCGCGTCGCCGTTGTCCACGACCGCAGCCAGCTCGAGGTCATCGGTCATCGAGAGCATCGCCTCGAGGCCCTGCGACACGAGCGTGTGATCTTCGGCGATCAGGATCTTCAGAGTCACTGGCCCACTCCACCCGGAAGGATCGCTTCGAGTCGGGTGCCGTTGCCGGGCGCACTGCTCAACACGATGCGCCCACCGACTCGAGCGGCCCGTTCCTTCATCAACCGCATGCCGACGTGGTCTTCACCAACTTCATCTTCGGGATCGAAGCCGGGTCCGTCGTCTGCGACGACGATGTGGAACTGACCGTCTCCGTCCTCGATCTCAACGGTGACTGTACTGCCTTGGGCATGCTTCATGGCGTTTATGAGGCTTTCCTGCAATATCTGGAAGGCTGCGAGGGCAACGGGGATCGGGGGTTCGTGCGCGACGTCCCCCTTGATCACGACCTGTGCTGCCCACACCGTCGATACCTGGTCGGCGAACTTCGTGATCGTTTCGAGGAGCCCACCCTCCTCGATGGACGATCGTCGCAGGTCCACGAGCGATGCACGGAGGTCCTTGATCGCGCCCTCGACCGCATCTCGTGCACCGACGATCGCCTCCGCGGCCAGGTCATCGCGACCGGTGCCGAGAAACTCCTCGGCATTCCCGATCCCGTAAGTAGCCGCAGCAAGAAGCTGAAGACTGGAATCGTGGATGTCCTCCGCGATCCGCTTACGTTCGTTCTCGCGTTCCTCAAAGACTTTCTCGGTGGCAAGCAGTAGGGCTTCCTGCTGTTTTTGCACGCGTTCAGACAGTTCCTGTTGCGCTCTGGCACCAAGGATGCTCACGCGGGCAAAGAGAAGCGGAATCAGGATCGCGGCTACAGCCCACGCCCCTGCATTTCTGTAGGCCCAGGCCGTAATGACTCCGAGACCTGTAAGTACTACGTAAGAGATGGCAAAGCCGGTAACGGGTCGGGGCAGGAGGTTGCTAAGCGCTTGGTGTAATGGAACACCGTGTTCCCAGTGGACGACCAGTGTGACGATTCCAAGGTTGGTAATCAGATGCAGAACTCCCGCCAGAATGACCAAGAGCAAGCCCGAAGCTTCTTGCAACGGGTTGACTGGGAGGATCGTGAGCGGGAGCACCGCAGCGCCGACAGACAACATCATGTTTGCCCGATTGAGCAGTGCGCGATGCAGCGATATCTCCTTCTTGAACTCGCGGAGATCCGCTGCCCCCAGTCCTGC
>JALZOM010000085.1 GCA_030913945.1 Actinomycetota bacterium | reverse complement strand
GGCCCGCAAAAGAGATGCTAGCAGGGGGGTTAAGAGGCCCCCGAGCCGCCCTTGCGTCGTCTCCTCCGCCGACTCCTCTTGCGCCGCTTGGCCGTTGTGCCGTCGGCGTCATCACCGGCACCGGCAGCGATCCGGGGCGCAGCAGGGGCCTTCTCTCGCTTCGGTCGCTCGCCGCCTTCCGGTGCCTCCGGCTTGGTTGCAGGTCCGCGTCCGTTACCGCCGCCGGAACTCCCGTCGGCGGGCGCCCGGCTGCGGTCCTTGTCCGCGATCTTGATCGTGATGCGGAATTCCTGGGGACTGTTCGGGACGCCCCATTCCGACTGGAGGTCACCGATGACCTGCTCCAAGGTCGTGTCGTCGGGAGCCTTGGTCATGAGATCGCTCGCTTCGGGCTTGGAGCGACCGGCGACGATGTTTTCGGACAACGTAGGGGAGGTCATCCCCTTCTCGCGCTGGCCGCCGCCTCGCCGGCGTCGCCGCGACCGGCGCGGCGCGCCAGACGCCTGGGGCGCCTGCTCTCTTACAGTCTTGCGCTGGCCGCCCTGCGCCTCCGAACGGGCGGCAGGTTGTCCGCCCTTCTTACGCCGGCGTCGCCTCCGCCGAGGCTGACTCATCCTTGTTGTCCTCCCACTGCTCTTCGTAGGGAACGACCGCAGCGTCGGACCAGAGGCGTTCGAGCTCGTAGTAGTCCCTGTCCTCGTGATGGAAGACGTGAACCACGAAATCGACGTAATCGAGCACGACCCACCGGCCCTGTTGTTCGCCCTCACGCCGGGCGGGCTTCACCCGATGGTCCTGCAGCAGGCGTCGCTCCACTTCATCCGCGATGGTGCGTACCTGCCGTTCGGTATTGCCGCTGCAGATCACGAAGTGATCGGTGATCACCAGTTGCTTCGATACATCCAGCAGGACGATGCGCCCGGCCTTTTTCGCTGAGGCCGCCGAGGCTGCCTCGAGGGGGAGCTCATCGTCCACTCGATGTACGCGTTGTGCTGCCTTGGTTAGCTCGACTTCCGGAAATCCTTTCCAACTACGATCGTCAGATCCACAATATCTTGCTGTTGGACCTGGATACGTACCTCGCCGACACCGAGGAGCCCCTTCGCTTGCTCTGCTAGGGCAAGGGACTCCTCGTCGTCGTCATAGACGATGATCAGCGTGCGCCTGTAGTCGAAGTTCCTGGCGTTGCTCGAGACCTCGATCTTGAACCCATTGCCCACGAGGGCCTCCGCGACGCTCTCCCCGATACCCGGTATCCCATTCCCATTGAGGATCTGGACGGAAGCCAGACCGTCCTCGGCACCCTCCTGGCCGATGGTCGAGGCGATGAGGGCTTCGGTGTCTTCGGTGTTGACCTCGTAGAGCTCCGCATTGCCGACGCTGACCTGCGATACCGGCAGCAGAGTGATCGTGCGGTCCTCACTCGGGATGCGGGCGAGAGCGGCGAAGAAGGATGCGTTGTCCTCGACGGCGGCGTTGGACTTGGCGACCGCCGGGTCGGCGGCCTCGAATATCCTCGCAAGTTCTTCCGGCTCGTCGCCGAAACGCTCGAACAGGGCATCCCAGAACGCGAGGTGGCGCGCGCCAAGTTCCTGATCATCCCCGTCGACACCGACGGTGAACAGCAACGGGACGAGGAAGTCCGCGTTCAGACTCTGGAGCCCCTCGCCAAGTAGGACGCGCACGTTGCCGTTGCCCGCTGCCTCACGGACCTCCGCCGGGACGTCCACCTCGAGCTCCCCGACGCGTTGGAAGAACAGACGCGCGTCCTGCGCCGACAGCTCCAGGTGGCGGTCGATGTCGATACCGAGCAGCCCCTCGGTGCTCACCAGCAGCAGCGGCACGCCACCGCCGAAAGCGTCGCCGACAGCCTGCAACCCACGGCCCGGAACCTCGGTGGCGCTGTGGGCCGGGATGTAGATGACGGCCCCCTCCTTTTGGTCCCAGTTGTAGGAAAGAAGCGACATCCAGGTGACTTCGCTCGCCGTGGAATTCTCGCGCGGCTGCGTTCCGTAAACCAGCATCGTCGTCACCGCATCAGCCGCCGGCGCGGCCGGATCCTGGTTCTCGTCGTCGCGCCCGCCAACGGTCTTGGAGATCCCGATCCCCACGAGAACGACCACGATGATGCCCCCGAGGACCAGGGCGATCGTTCCGAACGCGGCCTTCTTCCGCTGCTCTTTACGCCGTCGCGCGAGAGCCGAACGTCGCGGTCCCCCACCCGAGCGGGGCCGCCATTCCCCTTGGGCCTCGTTCCCATAGGGAGGTGGGGTCAACTCTCGTGCGGGAGGTGCGCTCGGTTCCACTCCGTCTCGCCGGCGGCGGCCCGCGCTGTGCCGTCCGCGGCCCTCAGTCACCGTCGCTCCCCACGTAGAGCCCGTGCTCGGATATGTACTCCCCAACCTGTGCGGGGACGAGGTAGTCGATCGGCGCCCCTTTCCGGACGCGGTCGCGGATGTCGCTCGACGAGACATCGATCCCCGGCATCTCCAAGGGAAGTACCTCTGGCCACCAGGGTTCCGGCTTGAGCCTGCCGAGATCGAATCCGGGCCGGGTCACCGCAATGACGCTGGCGAGGTTCGCCAGTTGCTCCACACGGTTCCACGTGCCCAGCCGGAGGACCGCATCCGCCCCGATGATGAAGAACAGGGTCACTCCGGTCCCGTGGAACGACCGCAAGGCCTGGAGGGTATCGCTCGTATAGGTGGGTCCCCGGCGGTCGAGCTCGATGCGCGACACCGCGAAGCGCGGGTTGGTTGCGGCCCCCAGCACGGTCATCAGGTAGCGATCCTCGGCATCCGAGTACGCCGACTTCTGCCACGGTCGGCCCGTGGGCACGAACATCACCCGGTCGAGATCAAAGGTGTTCAGAGCCTCGGACGCCGCGATGAGGTGGCCGACGTGGATCGGGTCGAAGGTGCCCCCCATGACTCCCAGGCGCCTCAGCTCGGGTGTTTCGTGTGTGCTCACCCTCATAGTCAACCGGACGCGGAGGGCTCCGTGCGGCATCTAGGCCACACGGGGCCGGAGTTCCTAATGCCGGATCTGTCCCTCGCCCCAGACCACGTACTTGGTCGTGGTCAGCTCCCTGGGCCCCATCGGGCCCCGGGCATGCAACTTCTGAGTCGAGATCCCGATCTCTGCCCCGTAACCGAACTCACCGCCGTCCGAGAACCTGGTCGAGGCATTGACGAAGATCGAGCCGGAATCGACCTCGGCGGCGAAGCGACGGGCGGCTGAGATGTCCTGCGTCACTATGGCTTCGGCGTTCGAGGTGCCCCAACGGTTCACATGGTCGATCGCCTCGTCCAGGGACTCCACGACCCGGACGGCAAGGATCAGGTCGAGGTACTCGGTCCCCCAGTCGTCGTCCCGGGCTGGGACGGCATCGGGCCAGAGTTGCTGCACGACCTTGTCACCGCGCACCTCGACCCCCTTCTCCGCCAGGGCGTCCAGCGCCCCTGGGAGCCACTTCTCGGCGATCTCGGCATGAACCAGCAATGTCTCGGCCGCGTTGCACACGCTCGGACGCTGTGTCTTGGCATTCACCACGATATCGATCGCCATGTTCTCGTCGGCGGTTCGATCGACGTACACGTGGCAGTTTCCGTCGCCGTCGATGATGAAGGGAACCGTGGCGTTCTCCTCAACCGACCGGATGAGCGCAGCACCGCCGCGCGGGACCAGTAGGTCGACGTAACCCTTCGCCTGCATGAGCTCGACCGCGGAGGAGCGGTCCATGCTGCCGACGAGCTGGATCGCGTCCTCTGGTGCCCCCGCACGAGAGGACCCCGCCCGCAGCACATGAGCGATCGCGTTGTTTGAGGACGCAGCGATCGACGAGCCGCGCAGAACGCAGGCGTTACCGGACTTCAGGCACAACCCCGCGACATCGGCCGTCACGTTCGGCCGCGCTTCGTAGATGACCGCGACGACGCCCAGCGGCACCCGCACGCGTTCGATGAGCAAGCCATTGGGACGCTTCCATCCCTCGAGCACCTCGCCTATCGGGTCGGGTTGAGCGGCGACGGCGCGGAGCCCCTCGGCCATACTGCCGATCCGTCCATCGGTTAGTCGCAGGCGATCGACGATGGTCGAGGAGATGCCTTCGGCCCTGGCCCTGTCGAGGTCCTCGGCATTGGCTTCGATGAGGAAGCTCGCCCGCTCTTCGAGCGCCGTCGCCATGTTCGACAGGGCTGCGTCCTTGACCTGGGTCGGAAGCGCAGCGAGCACAGGAGCAGCGTCCGCCGCTCGAGTGCAGATCTCCGTGACTCCGGCCATTACGTATCGTCCTCCAGGATCATGAGCTGATCACGATGGATGACTTCGCTCCTCGCCAGGTCCGTGGTCGAGCGACCGCGCGCGCTATCAAGCTCCGTCGCCGAGTAGCGTACCAACCCCCTCGCGAAGACACCCCGTTCGGACGTGGCCACATCAACGGCATCCCCGGCCTCGAACCTGCCCTGCACCTCGCACACGCCAACCGGGAGCAGCGACTTCTTCCTCGCGACAACCGCATCTCGCGCGCCCTCGTCGACCACCACCGTCCCCTTCGGGGGTTGCGCGAAGGCGATCCAGAGCCGGCGGGCGGAGGCGCGCTTCGGGTGGGGATGGAAATAGGTGCCAAGGGGTTCGCCCTTGGCGACCCGTTGGAGGACCCGTGGCGCGGCCCCGTCCGCAACAACGACGCCCACTCCGGAAAAGGTCGCGACCCATGCGGCGGCGATCTTCGAAGCCATGCCCCCGCTCGCAAGAGCCGATCCCCGTCCGCCGGCCACTCGCTCGAGTTCCGGCGTGATCCGGACGACCTCATCGATGACGGGGGCGTCGGGGTGCGTGCGAGGGTCCGCAGCATGGAAACCCGCGGCGTTCGTCAACAGCAGTAGCGCCTTGGCGCGCGCGAGATTGGCCACCAGGGCTGCGAGCCGGTCGTTGTCGCCGAATCGGATCTCGTCGGTCGCGACGGTGTCGTTCTCGTTCACGATCGGTACCGCGCCTAGAGATAAGAGACGGTCGAGGGTGTTCCTTGCGTTCAGGTACTGCTGGCGGTGCATAAAATCGTGCTGGGTCAGTAGCAGTTGAGCCGCCACATGATCGTGGTCTGCTAGAAGGCGCGCGTAACGCGCCAGCAAGCGACCTTGCCCGACCGCAGCCGCCGCCTGCAGCGACGGGATGTCCGAGGGCCGACTACTCAATCCCAACGGCGTCAATCCGGCTGCGATCGCGCCGGATGAGACCAGGATGACGTCCACGCCGGACGACTTGAGCTCGGCGATCCCCGAGCAGAGGGTTGCCAGGCGATCGTCGTCGGGGCGACCGGTTTCATCCACCAGCGACGCGGTTCCCACTTTGAGCACCAGCCGATCCCCGGCGCCAAGTTCAGGCCGGCCCACCCTCACTCACCTCCTCTGGCTCGTATTCGAACTCGATGCCGCCGATCCGAACCTCGTCGCCGGCGAGTGCTCCTGCCTCGTCCAGCAACCGCTCGACCCCCATGGAGAGCAATCTCCGTTGCAAGCGAGCGACAGCCTCCTCATTGTCCATGTCTGTGACCTCGACGGCTCTCTCCGCCCGCTTGCCGCGCACGCGCCAGCAGGTCCCCTCACGCTCGACCCGAACGGCATCCGGCAGGACCACGTGCCGCACGTATCCAACCGGTTGTGGGATCGACGCTCGGGCCCCGGCCACGTCGGCTCCCAGTCGCCTCAAGAGGTCGTCGATCCCCTCACCCGTCACGGCCGAGATCGGGATGACCTCCGGATGACGGGTAGCTACTTCGTCGAGGCGCTCGCGCCCTGCGTCGATCTTCGACGCAACGATCAGAGATGGTCTCGACGCCAGGTCGGGGTCGAAGGCATCCAGCTCGGCTCGCAGGACCTCGACGTCCTGCGCGGGGTCGCGGTCCTGTGCGGTCAAGTCGATCATGAACACCAGCAGCGCAGCGCGCCCCACATGACGCAGGAAGCGGTGGCCGAGACCTTTTCCTTCATGGGCTCCGGGAACCAGTCCGGGGATATCGGCCACGACGAAAGATTCTTCGCCGACGCGCACGACTCCCAGGTTCGGCACCAGCGTGGTGAAGGGATAGTCGGCGATCTTGGGACGCGCCGCGGAGATGCGTGAGATTAAAGTGGATTTCCCGGCGTTGGGGAAGCCGACGAGACCAACGTCGGCAAGCAACCGCAACTCGAGCCTCAACGACCGGCTCTGGCCGGATTCACCCTTCTCGGAGAACGCGGGAGCGCGCCTCGTCGCGGTTGCGAAACGGGCGTTGCCTTTACCACCCCGGCCCCCTTGCGCCGCGACGAACTCGTCCCCGACGCCGGCCAGGTCCGCGAGCAGCACATCGGCATCGTCGTGCACGACGGTTCCCGGTGGGACGAGGACGATGCGGTCCTCTCCGGCGGCACCGTGACGCCGTTTCCCCAGGCCGTGTCCGCCGCGCGTCGCCTTGATGTGGGGATGGTCACGCAGATCGAGGAGCGTCCCCACGGAGTTGTCGGCGCGCATGATCACGCTTCCCCCGTCTCCCCCGTCTCCCCCATCCGGGCCGCCCTTTGGTTTGTATGGCTCGCTGTGGAAGGAGGCCGCGCCGTCCCCGCCGGCGCCGGCCAGGACCTGGATCTTTGCTTCGTCGACGAATGACACTGCTACACACCCCTCAGAAAGCAAAAGGGGATCCGCGAAAGCAGGATCCCCGAAAGGCGCGAGTTCGAAGCGGCTATTCGGTGATAACGCTTATGACCTCGCGGCCGCGCATGCGATGGAAGTTGACGGTGCCCTCCTCCTTGGCGAAGAGGGTGTCATCACTGCCCTTGCCCACGTTCATGCCCGGGTGCCACTTGGTGCCTCGCTGACGGACAAGGATCATGCCCGGCTTCACGGCTTGCCCGCCGAACATCTTCACGCCGAGCCGTTGAGCCTCGGAGTCGCGCCCGTTCCTCGACGACGCTGCCCCCTTCTTATGAGCCATTCGTCGTTCCTCCCTCGCCCTTAGCCGTCGTGCTTTTCTTCGACGAGCTCTTCCGAAGCTTGATGTCTGAGATCTCAACGCTGGTGTAACGCTGCCGGTGCCCCGTGTGGCGACGGTAGCGCGTCTTGTTGCGGTACTTGAAGATGTCGACCTTGGGGCCCTTCACTTCGTCGAGAACCTTGGCGGTGACCGTCGCGCCTGTGAGGTCGGACTTCTGCGAGTTTGTGACGCCCTTGTCGTCCACGACCAAGAGGGGCGTGAACTCGAGCGTGCCCGAATCCTTCACCTTCTCGATCTGGATGACGTCACCCTTGGCCACTTTGTACTGCTTGCCGCCCGCGCGGATCACTGCGTACACGATGTGCTCCTCCTGAGAACCGCTCCTGGGCAAACCCGGAGCACCGGATCGGATCGATCCAGGCGACACAGGATACCAAAAGCGCCCCTAGGGCCAAACCCGGTCGTTCAGTCGATGTTATGGGTCAGGATGCCCCTGCCCTCGCACGAGGGGCAGGGGTCCGAGAAGGCCTCCACGATGCCAGTCGACACGTTCTTGCGGGTCATCTGAACGAGGCCCAGAGGCGAGATATCGAACACCTGCGTTCGGGACCGATCCTGCTCGAGCTCCTTGCGGAATGCCCGGATCACGACGTCCCGGTTCCCGACGTCCTCCATATCGATGAAATCGATGACGATGATCCCACCGATGTCTCGGACCCTGAGCTGGCGGGCGACCTCGAGAGCTGCCTCCGTATTGGTCTTGAACACGGTGGCCTCGAGATTCGACTTCCCGACGAACTTGCCGGTGTTCACGTCGACGACCGTCATCGCCTCCGTGCGGTCGATGACGATGTGGCCTCCGGACGGCAGCCACACCCGGCGATCGAGAGATTTGCGGATCTGCTCGGTGACCCGGTAGTGCTCGAAGATCGGGAGGGCTCCCGCGTAGAGCTCGAGACGATGGTCGAGGTCGGGGGAGGTGGACCGCACGTAGGTGCGCAGCTTGCTCTCGAGCTCGGCGTCGTCAACAACACAGCTCACGACGTCCCGGTTGAAGAGGTCTCTGATAACGCGAAGCTCCAGCTCGGGTTCCTGGTACACGAGGGCCGGCGCCTTCGCGCAGCCAGCGCGCTGGTCTATCTCGGTCCATGTGTCGAGGAGCCGCTTGAGGTCGCGCTCGAGGTCCTCGTTGGAGACGCCCTCTGCCGCGGTGCGAACGATGAGTCCGTGCTCGGGCGGTCTCAGAGCCTGGGCGAGATCGCGCAACCGCTCTCGCTCGGCATCGGAAAGACGGCGCGAGACGCCGAGGGATCGTGCCTTGGGTACCAGCACGAGATGTCGGCCGGCGATCGAGACCAGAGCGGTCAGCCGGGCCCCCTTGGCGCGCATCGGATCCTTGGTGACCTGCACGAGGATCGGCTGCCCGGGCTTCAGTACCGTTTCGATCCTCGGCGTTTCATCTCCCTCGTCACCCGCGATCCCAACCTCGCCGGCGTAGAGAACCCCATTGCGTCCCTCGCCGATATCGACGAAAGAGGCCTCCATCCCGGGAAGGACGTTCTGGACCCGACCCAGGTAGACGTTTCCGACGATGGAGCGATCCTGTTCGCGCGTGACGTAGTGCTCGACGATGTTGCTGGCCTCGAGCACTGCGATCTGCGATCCGTCCGGGTCCGCATGAACGAGCATCACGCGCTCGACGGCTTGGCGGGGGGGACGCCTGCGCTGGCCGCGGCGCCGGGAACGTCCGTTGGAGCGGCGACCCCGGTCAGGGCGTTCCTTGGTGGGCTCGGCGGTGGGTTCGGCTTTCGCGGGCGGTGGCCCGATCTGCGCCGTTTCGAACTCGGCCAGGTCGGGAGCTTTCTCGCGCTTGGGTGCAGGGCTGTCGCTCATGCGTGGGTCCTCCTGGCGTTCGGGGCGACGGGCGCCATCAGACGTACCGCCTCATGTGGATGTTCAACAGGAGCCCGACGCACAGAAAGTTCGTCAGCAGGGCGGAGCCCCCGTAGGAGATGAACGGCAACGGGATGCCCGTGATCGGCATGATCCCCATGGTCATCCCGACGTTCACGAACACTTGAAAAACCCAGTACGCGGCGATGCCACCGGCCATCAGGGTGCCGAACATGTCGCGTGACATCGTCGCGATGCGCAAGGCCCGCCAGATGAGAAGCACGAAGAGCCCGAGCAACGTTGCGGAGCCCACGAAGCCGAGCTGCTCCCCGACGGCCGTGAAGATGAAGTCCGTGTGCTGCTCGGGCACGAAGTCGAGCGAGGTCTGGGTGTTCTCGGCGCGCAGACCCTTGCCCCGCATCCCTCCCGACGCTATGGCGATCTTCGACTGCGTCAGGTTGTAGCCCTCGGACTGCACATCAGGAGTCGCATCGAGGAATGCGGTGACGCGCTCGATCTGGTAGTCCTTCAACAGTCCAAGCTGGATAACCGCAACGACCGCGATCGCCGCGACGAGAGCCAGCGCCACGAAGTGACGGAGCTTGGCCCCCCCGACCAGCAGCGTCACGCCGGTGAGGATCACGAACACCAACGTGGTGCCGAGGTCCGGTTGGAGGTAGATCAGAACCATCGGCACGAGCGCGATGCCACAGACCGCCGCAACATCTCGAGCTCGGACCTCAGCCTTGCGTTCGGCGAGGAATGCCGCCATGGCGACGAGCACCGCCAGCTTGGCAAGTTCCGACGGTTGCGCTTGGAACGCCCCCAGGTTGATCCACCGGCTGGCTCCGCCCCGGACGTCCCCCAACGGGGTGAGGACGAGCACGAGCCCGATGAGAGCGAGCGCGTACAACACCGGAGCCAACGCCCGCAGATGCCGGTAGTCGAACATGCTCATCGCGATCAAGAGTCCGGCCCCCACGATCGCGAAGATGATCTGTCGCTCCATGAAGGCGTTCGGGTCCAGGCCCGCCGTCTCCTGCTTGTGAACGGTGGCAGAGAAGACCATCAGGACGCCGAAGGCGGACAGGATAAGGGTGGCAAAGAGGAGAGCGGGATCGAGGTGGCGGATCGGGGCCTTCCGCGCCATGCGCGCGGAAACCGGCTCGCCGCCGATGCGGTCGACCGCCTCGCCGAACAATCCATCCAGCTTCACGATGTCCTAACCGCCACCATCAACCCGACGCATCCGAGCTCAGGTTGACGTCGGTGGTCTTGTCGATCCCGAGGACGCCCTCCCAGATCTGTCGCGCGACGGGGGCGGCGCTCTCGCCACCGTGGCCGGCCTTCTCGAGGTACACCGCCACCACGTACCGGGGGTCCTCGCTGTAGGACACGAACCATGCGTAGTTGAGGCCCGATGTGACCGAACCGATCTGGGCCGTTCCCGTCTTGCCGTAGATCGGGAACTCACCGGTGGGGAACCCTGCGAAAGCGCCTGCCGCCGTGCCCTCCGCGCCGGAGATGACGTCCAGTAGGCCGTCGTTGATCGGAGCGATCTCGGTCGCGTCGAGGGGCAACCTGCTGCTCACCTTGGGTTTGATGTCCTTGATGACCTTCTCTTCACCGTCGTCCGATTCGTCCATGAAGAAGTCCCCCACATGCGGCTCCATCACGGCCCCCCCGTTGGCGATGGCGGCGAAGGTGACGGCCATCTGCAGCGGCGTGACGAGAAGGTCGCCCTGACCGATCGACATGTTCACGGTGTAACCGGGAAGCCATCCTTCGGTGCAGAGTCCGGCTTCCTGGACGGAGAGGCACCATTCCTCGTCCGGAACGCGGCCATCGAACTCGTTCGGGAGATCGATGCCGGTGTCGTGCCCGAAGCCGGCCGTCCGCATGTACTTCTGGAACCGCTCGCTCCCGTCACCCGCTGAGGCCCCATAGGCTTCCTCGAGCTTGGCCCCCAGCGCGTAATAGAAGGTGTCGCACGAGACCTCGAGCGAACGCGGGAAACCCATCGTCCCCATGTCCGCCGAGGTCCAGTTGTTGAACGCGACCTCCCGGTACTCGAACACTGGAGGACAACCCAGGTAGGTGTAGGGCGTGGCGAGACCGGTCGCCATCGCGGCCCCTGCGGTGACGACCTTGAAGGTCGACCCGGGCGGGGTTCCCGACATGATCGTGCGATCGAATAGGGCGTCGTCGTCGGGGTTGTCCGGCGTCCCCCGCCCGAGCGAATCGAACTCTTTCTCCGTGATCCCGTCGGCGAGCAACGCCGGATCGAAGGTGGGCGAGCTCGCCAGCGCCAGCACATCGCCGTCCTCTGCATCCATCACGACGACCCCTCCGGCGGGAGCCGCGTACGACGAGCGCGCCGCCGCCAGTCCGTCCTCGAGGGCGCGCTCGGCGAGCTTCTGGATCTCGATGTCGAGCGCCAGGTAAAGGTCCTTGCCGGGCTCCTGATCCTGCAGGAACCTGGGTTCGCGCACCACCTGACCGGCGGAGTCGACGACCACCTGGCTGATCTGCGGCTGCCCCCGCAGCCAGCGGTCGTAGGTGTACTCGAGTCCGGCGACACCGATGAGGTCTCCGGCCTGATATCTCGGCCGCGCGTTCTTGAAGTGCGAATCCTTCAGATTGTCGGGGGAGATCTGGCGTACGTATCCGAGTATCTGAGCGGCCGTTGCTCCCTGCGGATACTCGCGGATCTGGAGCTTCTCGACATCGACTCCGGGGAAATGGTTCTTTCGCACCAGGATGTAATTGACGTCACGCTTATCGACATCGTGAGCGACCGCCACGGGCTTGTAAGGGGATACCGCCTCGTTCACGAGGTTCGTCTTCAGATCCTTGTAGGGGACGTCCAGGATGGTGGACAGCCGCCCCAGGATCTTCTGGATCTCGCGAGGAGTGTCGACCACCTGCCGGTCGACGGTGACGCTGAGAGACAACCGGTTCTGGACCAGGACCTTGCCGTTGCGATCGAGGATGCGACCTCTGGGGGGTTCCGATTGCGTGAGGCGCACGCGGTTCTCCTTTGCAAGCACCTGATAATCATCCGATGCGAGCACCTGCAAGAACCAGAGGCGCGAGAAGAGCGCGAAGAACGCTCCGATGACGAGCACGGCGAAGATGGCCAGACGCAGCTTCGTGCGGTCTATGCCGGGTTCGTTCTTGCCGCTGTTGGGCCCGAAGCTCAGGACCATGTGTGCACCCTTTCGGGACGGAATCTGTCTGCGACGCGCCTGACCAGAGGAAAGGCGAACGGGGTCATCAGTGTGTTGTAGAGCACGACCAGGCCCGCCACCTTGGCCGTGAACCCGATGCTGACCCACGGCTGGCCCAACATAATCGCCATGACCGCATAACCGAACTCGGCGAGGGCCGAGGCGATCGCCACGCCGAACACCGGCGACAACACGGATTCGGTGGGCGCGAACTGGCGGAACAGGCCGACCCCGTAGCCGATGCACGTGTACACGAGCGCGGTCAACCCGATGATGGATCCGGGCAGCAAGAGGTCGATCAGAAGCCCTCCGAAGAATCCCGTAACCAGGCCCACCCGCTCGCCGTCGAGGAAGGCGAGAATAACGACCACGACGAGAACCAGTTGGGGTCTGACACCGAGCAGGGTCAAGCGGGCGAGCAACGTCGACTGCAGTCCGACGGCGAGGACGATCAAGGCGGCGATCGCCGCTCCGCGAGCGACACCGATGTCCGCGAGGACGCCGGGGGCCTTCACATCCCTAGCCGTGGCACTCACCTACTCTCGGCCCTATCCTCGGCGATCCGATCTCCGGTTTCGAGGAGCACGGTCACGTAGGTCAAGGCGTCGAAGTCGACGAACGGCTCGACGGTGATGTCTTTCGAGACATCAGCCTCCTCGCCACCCACCTCCGCGACCGATCCGATGTTGATCCCACGCGGGAAGATCCCACCATCCTGTCCCGACGTGACGACGGTGTCGCCGACGTTCACGTCCGCATCCGTCCTGATGAACTCGAGCGAGAGAAACTCGGATCCCCCATTTCCACGGATCGTTCCGTTGTTCCCCTCGTCTTCGACCGTGGCGCTCGCCGCTCCGTCCGGATCGATCAGCAACAGGACCGTTGCCGTGTTCGAACCCGCCCTGATGACCTTGCCGACGAGACCCTGAGGGGCGATCACGGACATGTCGGGCCTGATCCCGGAACTCCGGCCGCGATCGATCTCCACCGCCCACTTGTAGTTGGACGGAGCTCGTCCGATGATGGGTGCCGTGACTCGGTCCATCTTGCGCCATGACTTGTCGAGCTCGAAATACTCCTGGAGCACCTCCAGGTCCTCTTCGATCTGCGGAAGCGCTGCGGCATCGGACTCGGCCTCCGCAAGGTCCTCCTCGAGGCGCTCGTTCTTGGATCTCAGGTCCGTCAGATCGCCCAATGACGAGAAGAAGTCGCCCACCGGGCGGGTCACGGCCGAGAATCCACGCTGAACGGGGGCGACGACCGTCGCGGCCAGGTCCCGGGCCCGCTTGAGCGGTCCGCCCGGGTTCTGGCGGAAATCGAGCGTGATTATGACTAAAGATAGGGCGATGAAAACGAGTAGCAAAACGCGTCCACGCCCGCTTCGGCGATACATCCAAAAACCTCATCGCTGGTCGCGAAAACTTGGGGGCGGCGGTGCTGGTGCGAGCGCGATTCTGCGCTCGGGTCGCCCGGAGTCATCCATCGTACGCCCCACGGGCTCGACGACCTAAAGAGGGCTCTGACCTGCGGAAATGCTATCGGAGCGACAGGAAGGAGCTAGTGCCTGGTGGAGGAGATCAGGACCCGCTTGAGGGACTCGAACTCCTCGAGGCATTTCCCGGACCCGATGCACACGGCCCAGAGGGGCTCTTCTGCCACATGTATGGGCATGCCGGTCTCGTGCTTGAGGCGCTCGTCGAGGCCCTTCAGCAGCGAGCCGCCACCGGCCAAAACGATCCCCTTGTCCATGATGTCCGCAGCGAGCTCCGGCGGCGTCTTGTCGAGGGTGTTCTTCACCGCATCGACGATGGCGTTGACAGGCTCCTCGATGGCCCTGCGGATCTCCTCCGCCGATACCACGATGGTTTTCGGGAGTCCCGTCACCAGGTCACGACCGCGGATCTCAGCCTGCTGCTCGTCCGGCATCGGGAATGCCGAGCCGATGGCCATCTTGATCTCCTCGGAGGTGCGCTCGCCGAGCATCAGCGAGTACTCCTTCTTTACGTAGTTGATGATGCTTTCGTCGAGCTCGTCCCCGCCGATGCGGATCGACTGGCTCGTGACGATGCCACCGAGTGAGACCACCGCCACCTCGGTGGTACCACCACCGATGTCGACGACCATGTTGCCGGTGGGCTCGTGGACCGGCAGACCTGCGCCGATCGCCGCCGCCATCGGCTCTTCGATGATGAACGCGCTACGCGCGCCGGCGGAGATCGTGGCTTCTTCAACCGCGCGCTGCTCGACACCGGTGATGCCGGATGGGACGCACACGACCACTCGTGGTTTCGCGAGGAAGGAACGCCGGTGCACCTTTTGGATGAAGTAGCGGAGCATCTTCTCCGTCACGTCGAAGTCTGCGATGACGCCGTCCTTGAGCGGACGGATGGCGACGATGTGGGCCGGGGTTCGGCCTATCATCTGTTTCGCTTCGGAGCCGACTGCGAGGATCGCGCCCGTCTTCGTATTGATCGCCACGACGGAAGGCTCGTTCAGCACGATGCCCCGCCCGCGCACGTACACGAGCGTATTGGCGGTGCCGAGGTCAACGGCCATGTCGCGGCCGATCATCTGAAACAGGCTATCCATGTCCCACTCCCATCCAAATCCCATCACTTATCGATAACTCGACTCAGAGGCCAGAAGAACCTCTGACATTAGCCGAAAAAGAGCTTGATCTCTCTGGCGGCGCTCTCTTCGGAGTCCGATCCGTGCACGATGTTCTCGGTGATGACGGTGGCGAGATCGCCGCGGATCGATCCCGGCTCGGCTTCGGTCGGGTTCGTGGCTCCCATTATCTTCCGCATGCTCGCTACCGAATCGGGCCCGTGGACCACCATGGCCACCACCGGCCCGGAGGTGATGAAGTCGACCAGCTCTCCGAAGAATGGCTTCTCTGCGTGCTCGCCGTAATGCTCCTCGGCCAGACCTCGGTCGATCGTGAAGAGCTTGATCTCCGCCAGGGAGTACCCCTTGGCCTCGATACGGCCTATAACCTCGCCAACCAGACCACGACGCACTCCGTCAGGCTTGACCATGACGAACGTGCGATCTTGCTCGGCCACGGGGTTCCTCTCGCGTAAGTAGAAAGCTGGGTGGTTCGGGATCATCTCCGGAGAGAGACCCCTACCGTAGCAGGCCCTACGGGCCGCTCGTTAACCGCGCAGGAGGTGAGAGCGTGCTTCGCCCACCACGTAGTGGGAACCCGTGATGCACACGAGCTCGATCGGTTCGGCCTGCGCGATGGCTGCATCCACGGCAGTGGAGACGTCCTCGATCACCTCGCACGCCAAGCCCAGCTCCGTCGCCACGCGCTTGAGTTCCTCCGTCGGCACGGACCGGACGTGCTTGGGCTCCGTGACCACGACGCTCGAGGGCAGCCGCCCGAGCTCGGCCAGCATCCCCTCGTAGTCCTTGTCGTGGGCGATCCCGACGACGAATCGAACCCGTTTGAACGCGAACGCCTCAACGAGACTCGAGACCATGGCTGAAATGCCATCCGGGTTGTGTGCGACATCGAGCACCACGGGCGGGGCGGTGTGGCCGCGGAGTCGTAGCGCCTCGAGCCGGCCTGGCGCGTTCACGTTCCCGAAGCCTTCCGCCACGACCTCGTGTTCCAGCCTCTGCGCGGGCAGGAAGCGTGTCACAGCCTCGAGCGCTGCGCTTGCGTTGAGACCCTGGTGCGCGCCGTGCAGGGGTAAGAACAACTCTTCGTAACTCCCCGCGCTCGAAGTCAAGGATAGGTACCGACCTCCGAACGCAACGCGGTTGTCGTCCACGGCGAAATGCTTGTCGAGTAGCGCGACTTCCGACCGCCGGCCTTCCGCGATCTCCTGAAGGAGTTGTCGTATGTCCGGCACCCGCTCCGCTGTGACGAGGGTCCCATCGGGCTTGATGATCCCAGCCTTCTCCCGGGCGATGGCCGTCTTCTCGGTCCCAAGCAATCCGGTGTGGTCCAGGCCGACGTTGGTGATGATGGAGACCACCCCGTCCATGACGTTGGTGGCATCCCACTCGCCGCCCATGCCCACTTCGACGACGATGGCATCGACCGGCTGTTCGGCTGCCCAGAAGAAGAACATCCCGGTCAGGAACTCGAAGTAGGAGAGCCTCTGGCCCAGTCGGGATTCGACGAGCTGAACGTAAGGAAGCACGTTCTCGAACAGCTCCCCGAACACGTCCTCCGAGAGGGGCTCGCCCGAGAGAGAGATCCTTTCGGTCACCGATTCGAGGTGCGGAGACGTGTACGTACCGACCGACAACCCCGTAGCCGCGAGCAATGAGGTGACTAGGCGCGCCGTAGTGGTCTTGCCGTTCGTCCCGGTGATGTGCACCCCAGGAACGGCGCGCTGAGGATGGTTGAGCGCTTCGCACAACGCCTCGATGCGATCCAACGACGGCGTGAGGTCTTTCATCGCGTCGATCCCGAGGCTCTCCAGGTACGCCTGAGCTTCGCGGAAGCTCATCTCACGTGCCGAGCGCGTCGAGCTGAGATTGGAGCTTGGCCCGGGCTGCGGCGGCATCCTCTAGCTTCTGGCGCTCCTTGGAGACGACCGCCTCAGGCGCCTTGGAGACGAACTGGTCGTTCGAGAGCTTCCCCTGCGCCCGCGCGATGTCCTCGTCGGCCTCTTCGATCCTCCGAGCGATGCGGCTCCGTTCGACGGCGGGGTCGATGACGTCCTCGAGATCCATCTCGACCTCGATGCCGGCGGCCGTGATGGTGCGGCCCCCCGACGGACCGGTCTGCAGAGCATCCACCAGCGTCACTTCTCCAACCTTCGCCAGCGACCTGATGGCATCCAGGGTTTGTTCGACCTCGGACGCGAAGTCGCCGGCGGAGATGGACACCGGGACTCGCCGCCCGGGGGGGACCCCGTGATCCACCTTGAGCCGCCGGAGGGCTCCGACGACGTCCTGGAACCGCTCCATAGTCCCCTCGATGGACTGGTCCCTGTGGGAACCGGGCTCGGGCCAGTCGCTCCGGACGAGCTTCGGCGAGCCGGTCCGCAGCCTCGACCACAGCTCCTCCGTGATGAACGGGGTGATGGGGTGAAGGAGGCGCAGTATCCGGTCGAGGACGTGCACCAACACGGCTTTCGTCGATCCATCATTCGGTCCGCCCAACTCGAGCTTCGCGAGTTCGATGTACCAATCGCAGTACTCGCTCCAGATGAAGCGGTAGAGACCCCTCACCATCTCAGCGAAAGAGAACTCTTCGTAGCCGGCGGCAACCGTCTCCAAGGTGGCGTCGAGTCGAGACAGGATCCATCGGTCCGCCAGCGACAACGAAGAGGTGTCCAACAGTTCCGGACGCTCGTCTTCAACCGACAACAGAACGAACCTGGTTGCGTTCCACAACTTGTTTGCGAAGTTACGCGCCCCCTCGATCCGCTCCTCCGACGAGTTGGTGTCGCTGCCCGGGACGGCCGAGGACACCAGCGAGTACCTCAAGGCGTCGGCGCCGTAGCGTTCGATCAGATCGAGGGGATCCATGACGTTGCCGGCGGACTTAGACATCTTCTTGCCTTCGAAATCCCGAACCAGACCCGTCATCAGCGCTTTGGTGAACGGCACGTCGCTCATGCAGTACATGCCGGAGAAGATCATCCGAGCGACCCACAGATACAAGATGTCGTACCCGGTGACGAGGACGCTCGTCGGATAGAAGTACTCGAGGTCATCGGTCTCGTCCGGCCAGCCGAGCGTCGAGAAGGGCCAGAGCTGGGATGAGAACCATGTGTCCAGGACATCCGGGTCCTGCCTGATGGTCGAAGACTGGCAGCTGCGGCACGCGTCGGGGTCCTCGAGGCTTGCGAAGGCCTCGCCACATCCGTCGCAATACCAGACGGGGATCCGGTGCCCCCACCAGAGTTGGCGGGAGATGCACCAGTCGCGCAGGTTCTCCATCCAATCGAGGTACGCCTTCTCGAAGCGCTTCGGGGCAAGGTCGACGCTGCCATCCCTCACGACCTCGATCGCGGGCCCGGCTAGGGGCGTCATGGCGACGAACCACTGCTCCGACAACCACGGCTCGATCTCGTTATGGCACCGGTAACAGTGCCCGACGGGGTGGATGTACGGGCGCTCGACCTCGTCGACGAGACCCAACTCCTGCAACCTCTCCAGCACCGCCCGCCGAGCTTCATACCGGTCCAGCCCCGTGAACTCCCCCGCGTTCTCGTTCATCGTGGCCGTGGCATCGAAGATGTTGATCTTCTCGATGCTGTGCCGCTCCGCTATCTCGAAGTCTGTGGGGTCGTGAGCCGGGGTGACCTTCACTGCGCCCGTCCCAAACTCGCGATCCACGGCATCGTCGGCAACGATCGGGAGGGAACGGTCGGGGAAGAAGGGATGTGTGACGGTTTGGCCGACTAGGTGCGCATAGCGCTCGTCATCCGGATGCACGGCGATCGTCGTGTCTCCCAACATCGTCTCGATCCGCGTCGTGCTCACGGCGATGAACCCGGACCCGTCCGACAGCGCGTACCTGAACGTGATGAGCTCTCCGGCGACATCCTCGTGTTCGACCTCGATGTCGGAAAGGGCGGTCGTGTGGAACGGGCACCAGTTGATGATTCGCAGACCGCGATAGATCAAGCCGTCCTCGAACCACCGCACGAAGATCGTCCGAACCGCGCGCGATAGGCCTTCATCCATCGTGAAGCGCTCGCGCTCCCAATCACAGGAGCATCCCAAGCTGCGGAGCTGATCGATGATGCGCGCACCGTACTGTGCCTTCCACTGCCAGACTCGCTCGACGAACGCCTCCCGACCGATGGCCTGGCGTGAGGTTCCTTCCTTCGCGAGCTCCCTCTCGACCACGTTCTGCATGCCGATGCCGGCGTGATCTGTGCCGGGCACCCACAAGGCTTCGAAGCCCAGCATGCGCGCGCGCCGGATGAGGACGTCCTGAAGCGTGTTATTTAGGGCATGGCCCATGTGGAGGGCGCCCGTCACGTTGGGCGGGGGGATGACGATCGTGAAAGGTTCCTTGTCGGGGTTGGGCTGAGCGCGGAAATCACCGGCCTCTTCCCACACCCGGTACCAGTGCCGCTCTATCGAGTGCGGCTCGTAGGCGGTGGCCAGATCGGAGCCCTGGCGGGTGCTATCGACGATCGTGTGCCTCCTTTCCGCCCGTGCGGCTCATGTCAACGGCGACGACGACGGAGTGCGCGTCGTCCAGGCCGAAGAATCGGTATCGCCGCCATTAGAGATGGATTGGATGCTCGAGAGAACGATCGCGGCCACGAGGGCGACGACGATGAGCACGGCGATGATGACAACCCAAGTTGGCCGTCCGCGATGAAGGGCCATTCAGAGGACTTGCTGCTAGGCGGAGCGCTCGCGCGGCGGACGCTCCGTACGCGTCTTGCGCGGCACCAGCGTCGGGTTCACCTTCTCGAGCACTACCTCGCGGTTGATCACGCACTTGCCTACGTCTTCCCGTCCCGGAAGGTCGTACATCACATTGAGCAGCACCTCTTCGAGGATCGCCCGCAATCCGCGAGCGCCGGTGCCTCGGAGCATCGACTGCTCCGAGACCGCCTCAAGAGCGTCGTCGGTGAACTCGAGCTCGACGCCATCGAAGTCGAAGAACTTCTTGTATTGACGGATCAGTGCGTTCTTGGGCTCCGTGAGGATCTTCACGAGCGACTGCTGGTCAAGGTTGTGCACGTGCGTGATGACCGGGAGTCGGCCGACGAACTCGGGGATCAACCCGTACTTGAGCAGATCCTCGGGCAAGACGTGCCCCAGGATGGTGCCGAGATCCTTCTCGGCGAGCTTCCGAACGTCGGCGCCGAAGCCGACGCCCTTGCGTCCGATCCGCCCCTCGATGAGCTTCTCGAGGCCGGCGAACGCTCCGCCGCAGATGAACAGCACGTTCGTCGTGTCGATCTGGATGAATTCCTGGTGAGGGTGCTTACGACCACCTTGAGGAGGAACGCTGGCCGTGGTCCCCTCGAGGATCTTCAGTAACGCTTGCTGCACGCCTTCGCCGGAGACATCCCGGGTGATGGAAGGGTTTTCGGACTTGCGCGCGATCTTGTCGACCTCGTCGATGTAGATGATGCCGGTCTCAGCGCGCTTGACGTCGTAGTCGGCCGCTTGGATCAACTTCAGGAGGATGTTCTCGACGTCCTCGCCGACATATCCGGCTTCGGTCAGCGCGGTCGCATCCGCGATCGCAAAGGGCACGTTGAGCATGCGGGCGAGGGTCTGAGCCAAAAGGGTCTTGCCGCAACCGGTGGGCCCCAGCAGAAGGATGTTCGACTTCGCGAGCTCGACGTCGCCGTCCTGGTGCGCGCCGACCTGGATGCGCTTGTAGTGGTTGTACACGGCGACCGAAAGGACCTTCTTCGCCGGGTCTTGTCCGACGATGTAATCGTTGAGGAACTCGTAGATCTCCTTCGGCTTCGGAAGGTCCTCGAGTTTCAGCTCGGGGGTTTCGGCAAGCTCCTCTTCGATGATCTCGTTGCAGAGGTCGATGCACTCGTCACAGATGTAGACGCCCGGACCCGCGATGAGCTTCTTGACCTGCTTCTGCGACTTCCCGCAGAAGGAGCATTTGAGGAGATCTCCCCCGTCGCCGAATTTCGGCACCCGATTCCCCCTAAGCCTCAGGCTTCTCCGCCGGAGAAGGGTCCGCTTCCGCCTCCATGAGGCGAGAGGGTTCCCCCGGCAAAACCACTGCGCCGTCTTCCGCTGCTGCTCTGCTGCTGATGATCTCGTCGATAATACCGTAGGCCTTCGAGTCTTCAGCGGTCATGAAGCGGTCGCGGTCGATGTCCTTCTCGACCTGCTCGACCGTCTGCTTCGTGTGATGAGCGATGATCTCGGCCATCCTCAGGCGCAGAGACAAGACCTCTTTCGCGTGGATCTCGATGTCGGCGGGCGTGCCTTGGAACCCCGCGGAACCCTGATGAATCATGACCTTGGCATTCGGAAGCGCGTAACGCTTGTTGGCAGCCCCTCCGCACAGCAGGATCGCGCCCATCGACATCGCCATGCCCACGCAGATGGTCGAAACGTCCGGCTTGATGTACTGCATGGTGTCGTAGATAGCCATGCCCG
The DNA here is from genome assembly GCA_030913945.1 of Actinomycetota bacterium. Lineage (GTDB taxonomy): Bacteria > Actinomycetota > CADDZG01 > CADDZG01 > WHSQ01 > JACCXF01. The sequence continues at coordinate 9,289 of JALZOM010000085.1, read as the reverse complement.
CGTACACCATGCCCCCCGGAGAGTTGATGTAGATGCTGATGTCCTTGTCGGGGTCTTCGGACTCGAGGTGCAGCAACTGCGCAACGATGAGGTTCGCAACCTGATCGTCCACCGGAGTCCCAAGGATGACTATCCGCTCCTTGAGGAGGCGCGAGTAGATGTCGAAGGCTCTTTCGCCACGGCTCGTCTGCTCGACGACCATGGGAACGAGGTGGTTGCGGTAAAGGTCTTGGTTGTTGTTCATCCGTTGCTTTCCTCATCGACCGACCGGCCGACGACATTGACGTTTTGCACGACGTGATCGAGTGCCTTACGCCGCATGATATCCGCTGCGACGGCGTTCAGACGCCCAGATGAGACGAGCTCCTTGGCTAGTTCTTGAGGGTCTTTCTGCGTTTGCGCCGCCGCCAGCGCCACCTCACGGCCCAGATCATCCTGAGTCACTTCTATAGCTTGCTTGCGGGCGATCTCTTCGAGAAGGAGCTCGGCCTTGACGGACTGGGCCGACTGGGCCCTTATTTCCGACCGGATCTCGAGCTCGGTCATATCTGACTGGCGAGCGTAATCGGCCATGGTCATGCCGGCGCGCTTGAGGTCCTGGGTGAAGTGACCCAGTCGATGCTCGAACTCTCCCTCCACGAGTTTCTCAGGGGGCTCGAGGTCGGAGGCGGCGATCAGCTTCTCGAGGACCGCGCCGCGCAACTGTTCTTCGGCGAGCTCCTTCTTCACGCTCGAGAGACGGGTTCGCAGATCCATCCTCAGATCATCCAGGGCCTCGAACTCTCCGACCGTCTTGGCGAAGTCGTCATCGAGGGGCGGAAGCTTCTTCGCCTTCACCTCTTTGACCAGGACGGTGAAGGAGATCTGCTCGCCCCCGAGCTCCCCCTCCGGCACGGTGTCGTTGAACTTGAGGATGGCGCCCGGCCGGGACCCTTCGAGCTCGTCGTCGAGACGGGGAGGACCCTGGCGCGAGCCCACCTCATACAGAAGGTCGGGAGCGCTCGCGCCTTCGACGGGCTCATCGTGCCGGTATCCATTCAGGTCGATCAAAGTGAAATCGCCTCGGCGTGCATCACGCCCAACGGTCTCGAGCTCGGCGAAGCGGTCCCGCAGGCGTTCGAGTTGCTCGTCGATGTCGGCTTCGGTCACCTCCGTGGGAGGCTGATCGACCTCGATCGCCTCGAGGGGTGGCAATTCGATCTCGGGTCGGGTATCGACGGTCGCTTCGAAGATCAGCGGCGAGCCGGCGTCGAAATCGACGATCTGGATCTCGGGGGGTGCGATCGCCTCGAGGTCCTCGGCATCGAGGGCCTGACTGTAAAACCGTGGCAGCGCGTCCCGCAGGGCTTCCTCCCGCACCGCGTCGACCCCGACCCGTGCGTCGATCAGCTGACGCGGGACTCTCCCCTTGCGGAATCCGGGCACCTTGATCTCCTTCGCCCAGCGCCGGTACACCTCTTCGAGGGCGGGGGCGAGAGCGTCCTCGGGCACCTCGACGCGCACCTTCACTCGGTCCTTCTCGAGGCGTTCAGAGGTGGTTTGCAGAGCGGTCGAGGCCATGCCGGTCATCCTAGACGTGCGGTGAGTGGGGCGAGTCGGCTGGTTCGAAGGCGGGGCAGGAGATGTGCTGCCGGCGTCGAACCTTGGTAGCAGGGATCCGAGCGAGTTCAGGGACTCGCGGATGATCCGGGTTGGGAGCCAGAAACCGCGCTAGGCGGACGAAGTGGGGATGACGGCCCCTGGCTCCCAACCCGGATACTCCGCTCTTCTCTTTTCGATCCTTCCTCGATCAGCTTACCGCCGCATCCCGACCCCAACCTCCGGCGGTTCATGCGATGCTCTCCCCACGGGGCGTGGCGCAGCTTGGTTAGCGCGCCTGCTTTGGGAGCAGGAGGCCGGCGGTTCGAATCCGCCCGCCCCGACCCAAATCTCTTGCTTGCCTCGTCGCGCGGTGGCTGCCCTCGCGACACCCCATCGAGTTCGACGCACGCTACCACCGCCTCCTCGACGAGCACAGTGCGTCGGGGGGTTTGTCCACGGCTTACGATTTGCCTGCTTTGTTAGGGGGGTGTCTCTGGTGCTATCGTCCGCGGAGAGATGCCGGCGCAACGAGGGGGAGAAGCCGCGTACGCGGCGGCCGCGCGCGAGCACTCACGTTCCGACTCCGAGGGCAGGAATGCTTTGGTAGACAAGGCCGACGAGTTCGAGATCCTTCAAGCCGTGGCCGACGGGATCACGGTGCAGGAACCGACCGGCGCTCTCGCTTGGGCGAACGAAGCCGCCGCGCAGGCTATGGGCTTCCCCTCGGTGGCGGCGTTGATGTCGACACCGATCTCTGAAGTCATGCGCCATTTCGAACTGTTCCAGGAGTCGGGCGAACCGTTCCCGATCGAGCGCCTTCCTGGGCGTCGGGCCCTAGCGGGCGTGGACGAGCCCGGAACGGTCGTCGGGTTCCGCATCGTCGATACCGGCGAGATGCGATGGTCGATCGTGAAGGCAAAACCCGTTTTCAATGATGACGGTAGCGTGAAGTACGCGGTCAACATCTTTCACGACATCTCGGACCGGAAGCGCGCCGATCAACAGCGACTTGACCTCCTCGAAGGCGAGAGGAAGGCCCGCTCGCAGGCCGAAAGCGCGCGCGAGAATCTCGAATTCCTTGCGGAGACCAGCCGGGTATTGGGGTCGTCGCTCGATTACAGGAAGACGTTGTCCCACGTGGCGCAACTCGCCGTTCCACGGATGGCGGATTGGTGCGTCATCGACCTCATCGATGAACAGCCCGGCCTTCCGCAGCAGCTAACAGTGGCGCACGCCGATCCCGAACGCGTCGCAATGGCGCGTGAGCTGCGCCGACGCTACCCGCCCAGAGAAGGCGAGGGATCTGCCCGCGTCATCGCAACCGGCGAACCCGAGATCTACCACCGCATCGACGACGACATGCTCCGCTCGAGCGCACAGGATGAAGAACATCTCGAACTCCTACGGAGTTTGGAGCTTCGCTCGGCGATGGTGATCCCCCTGACGGCACGGGGACGCACCTTCGGCGCGATCACCTACGTCTCGTCCAAACCCGGGAAGGAATACGGTCCGGAGGACCTCGTCCTTGCGGAGGACATGGCGCACCGCGCTGCTATGGCGGTGGACAACGCAAGGCTTTTCCAGGAAGCACAACAAGCGGCAGAGCGGCATCGCAGTCTGATCCAAACCGTCGATGCGATCGTGTGGGAAGGCGACGCCGACACGCTTCGATTCACGTTCGTTAGTCAGCGTGCACGCGCGATGTTGGGCTACCCGCTCAGCCGCTGGACGTCCGATCCAGATTTCTGGTCCGAGCGCGTGCATGCCGACGACCGCGAACGAGTCATGCAGCTATACAAAGATGCGCTCGAGACTGGCCAGGATCAGGAGATCGAGTATCGGGCGATCGCGGCGGATGGGCGCGAGTTGTGGCTGCGGGATTTCGTACACGTCACGAAGGATGTGAATGGGAAGCCGCGCGCCTTGCGAGGGCTTACCGTCGACATCTCGGGTCGCAAGGTGGTCGAGATGCGGCTGCAGGAGAGCAACGCGCGCTTCGCTTATCTCGCCCGGACCCTTCAGCAGAGCCTGCTCCCGCCGAAACTACCCACCATCCCCGGCATCGATATGGCCGCGCGGTATCGAGCCGCCGGGAAAGGCAACGAGGTCGGCGGCGACTTCTACGACCTCTTCGACACGGAAGCAGGCGAATGGGCTGCAGTGATGGGCGACGTGCGAGGCAAGGGCGCTAAGGCCGCTGCATTGACCGGGCTCGCGCGCCACACGATCCGTGCTGCAGCGATGCATGGCCAGAGCCCCGAAGCCGTTCTGAGCACCCTGAATGCCGCGTTGCGACGCCACGAAGAGACAGAGGAGAGCGCTCAGTTCTGCACCGTCACCTACGCCCTGATAAAGGAGAGCTCCGAGGAAGCGCGCTTACGGATCGTCAGTGGGGGCCACCCTCTCCCCTTGGTCCTGCGAGCGGATGGCACAGTCGAAGAGGTTGGCGCCCCGGGAATGTTGTTGGGCGTAGTTCCCGATCCCGAGCTGGAAGAAGCCGAGGTGGTGCTGAATTCCGGCGATTCAATCATGCTGTACACCGACGGCGTCACGGACGGCCGCCGCGAAGGCGAGCTGTTCGGGGAGCAGCGGCTCCAAGCAGTCTTGGGCTCGTGCATCGGGATGACCGCCGAAGAGATCGCCGACCTCGTGGAACGTTCGGTCGTTGACTTCTGGTCCGATGAGCCCCTCGATGACATCGCGATCTTGGTCCTGAAAGTCTGCCCGGCCCGGTAAAGTCAACTCTTGTCGCGGGTGTAGCTCAATGGTAGAGCTCCAGCCTTCCAAGCTGGTCATGAGGGTTCGATTCCCTTCACCCGCTCGGCTTCATCCCCACTACAACAGGGAGCTCCTTGTCGTCTGTCAGTGACTTCGTAGCTCAGCATCGTGACCGCTACCTGGGCTGGTACTCGGAAGCGTGCGCCATCCCGTCTCTCGCGTTGCGGCCGGACGGTCTCACCGAGATGGCGCGTTGGGTCGAAGTGAAGCTCCAGTCGTTGGGCGCCGATGTGGAACGGCTCACACTCGAAGGAGCCCCCGACATCCTTCTCGGCCGGATGGGCAGCGGGGAGCGCACCGTGCTCGTGTACGACCACTACGACGTTCAGCCTCCTGACCCCCTCGAATTGTGGAAGTCCGACCCCTTTGTTCCCGAGATCCGCGATGGGTTCTTCTACGCGCGCGGAGCGGCGGACAACAAGGGTGACCTGGTAGCGCGCCTTGCCGGACTCGAGGCCTACCAGGAGGTGGTAGGCGAACTCCCCGTCAACATCAAGATGCTTGCGGAAGGCGAGGAGGAGACGGGATCGCGCAACTTCGAAGCCTTCGTTGCCCGCTATGGGGACAAGCTCTCAGCCGACGGCTGCATATGGGAGGGGGCCGGAGTTGACCACGCCGGCCGACCGGAGTTCGTGTTCGGCGCCAAGGGCCTCGCCTACGTGGAGCTGAACCACCGGGGCTTGAACGACGACCAGCATTCGTCGGTCGCAGTCATCGCGCCCAGCCCCGTGTGGCATCTCGTCGAGGCACTTGCCTCCCTGCGCGACGCGGACGGACGGGTACTCATCGGTGGCTTCTACGACGACGTCCTGGAGCCGACCAAGGAAGACTGGGAGATGCTCGAGACCCTTCCGTACGACGAGGAGAACGAGCGACTACGGCTCGGGATCGATGGATTCATCGGCGGGGCGACCGGGATAGAACTCTTGCGCCGCTACTTCTTCGAGCCAACGTGCAACATCGCGGGTATGGAAGCGGGGTTCACCGAACGAGGCACGTCCAAGACGGTGTTGCCGAAAGAAGCCATGGCCAAGCTCGACATGCGCCTGGTACCCGACCAGGACCCGCGCGACATCGTCAAGAAACTGCGCGCGCATCTCGATACGAACGGATTCGAAGACATCGACATCACATCTTTCTCGATGCAAAGTCCCGTTAGGTCACCGGTGGATTCGCTCGTCGGGCGTGCCGTGCTTCGGGGCGCTAAGGAAGTCTTCGGCAAGGACCCGGCCCCCGCGCCTCTCATGATCGCCACGGGGCCCATGTACCCCATCGCGGGGATCCTGGGGATCCCGACGGTGTCACCCGGCGGAGTGTGCAGACCCGACTCCAACATCCATGCTCCGAACGAGAACGTTGCGGTCGATGACTTCCTCACGACGATCGAATACACGGGGGCATGGATCGATGCGTTCGCCACAGAGGCCTGATCCGGCGCGAGACGGGATGCCAGCACGCTTGGCCGCAGGCCTATGAACGTCGAAGAATTCGTTGCAGCGCACTTGCCCGAGCCGCCATGCCGGGTCCTCGAGATCGGGTGTGGTGCCGGCGAGCTCGCCCATGCCATCGCCCAACGCGGCTACTCCATCATGGCGATCGATCCAGAGGCGCCGGCCGGCACGATCTTCCGAAGAACCTCACTGGAGGACTTCGAAGAACCGGAACCATTCGATGTCGTCGTGGCGAGTAGATCCCTGCACCATGTTCACGACCTCGATGCGGGGCTAAGGAAGATCCACACCCTGCTCTGGGAAGGCGGCCTCCTGATCCTGAACGAGTTCGCATGGGAACTCATGGACGACAGAACGGCGCGCTGGTATCTATCCCACGTCCAAGAGCCAGGTCCCCAGGATGAGTCCCTGCTTCCTGGGAATTTCCCCGACGCGTGGTTCGAAGGGCACGAGGGACTGCATGACACCGCGTCGATAAGAGAAGAGCTCGAAAGCCTCTTCCAGACAAAGATCATTGAATGGGTGCCATTCATCGCCGAGTACTACTTGGAGCGACCAGATCTCATCCCCCAAGAGCGTGACCTGATCCGATCGGGCGAGATCGCCCCACTGGGACTTCGATACGTCGGCCTCCCCCGGTAGATCCGAAGCGAGGCCGGGACTCCGAAGAGAGCCGTGAGCGAACACCTTCCCAGCGACTTTGGAGGGTCGGCTAAGGCTCTCGGGGTGACCAGTTTCCGCCACGAAGAGCCCTACGTCGTTTGGGCGCTTCCTTATTACTTGGCAATCTCGAGTTCCTCGAAGACAACTTCGACGTGCGCTCCCTGGCGCGTGAGTTGCTCCGATCCCTCGACAGGGATAACTCCGACACGCCCCGCGAAGGCAGTGCCGTGGCTTACCATCGTGCCGACGAAGCTGACGCGTTGGTCCGGACCTATCCGCACGCGGCTCTCGTTCGGTCCTACCAGCCTCACGAAGATACGATTCGCTGCGTTCCCACCGATCCAAAATCCCTCGTCCGCCGGCACAGATTGCACTCGAGAGTCCCGCCCGTCTACGCGCTCTCCCACGTAGCGGGCGACCTCGCTGTCTGATTCGACCGGCAAGACCAGACGTTCGCCCGCCATGACCGATGAACTCCGCTGAACCGGCGCGTCGTTTCGAATTGCAACAGACACCGCGACGGCTGCCCCCGCTGCCACAACTCCGCCGGTCACTTTACCTAGCGGACTTCGGATGAACCGGCCCAAGGCACCGAACGCTTTCGCTCCCACCGCCACAGGGATGAAGGCAGCCGCAGGGCGTCGCCTCCTCAGGACGGGGTCGCTGAGTTCTGCGCAGAAAGCACAGTTCATCAGGTGCTTTCCTGCCCCAAGCGCGGCCTGTCGTCGCGTATCGCCAGCCGACATAGCCACGAGGATGGAGCGGCACTCGGACGTGGGCGGTTCGTCCGTGCGCAGCGCCAGAAGATAGTCAACCCGCAGCCGCGCGCGAAGGCGCGCCAATCGGGTGGCAACCGCCCCGGGCGAGGATTCATGACGTTCGGCGATCGTTCTCGTATCGATGTCCATGACCTCGTGTGACATGACGATGTCCCGCTCATCGCAGCTCAGACGGTCGAGAGCACTTGCGACAGCACGCTCATCAATGCGCTGGAGCGCCACCTGCTCGGGGTTCTCTGGAGTCCTTAGATCGACCAGACGATGCCGATGGCGTTGCTCGCGCAACTCCGTGCGACGAAGCGATGAAACCAGATTGCGAGCTGTAACCACCGCGTAGGGAGCTAAGGCACGGTCCCCGAGACGAGGCAGCGCGCCCAGCACTCTCGCCAGGACCTCCTGAACAAGATCGTCCACCACTTGTTGGTCGTGGACTCGAGCCGCAACGACCCGCCGGATCTCGGGTTCGAGGGCTACGAGCTCCTCGTGCTCTCCATCTCGCTGAGCTTTCGTCAGCAATAGATCGGCCTCCTCCGTTTCCCGAGCGTAATGCACACGCATCGGAGGCGTAGATAAGGAGAAGAGGCATGAAAGGAGAGTCGTGCGAACGATGGAGAGGTCAGAGGGAAGTGCCACTTCCGAGAAAACGGATGGATGGACGCTCGCGGAAGTGGTCTCAGAAGTCGGGGTCCCCGCCGAGACGCTGCGGTCTTGGGAAAGCAGGTATGGGTGGCCCGAACCGCGCCGTTCCAAGGGAGGACACCGACGCTACGGCCAAGACCATCTTCGGCAGATCAAGGCGTTGCGCGACGAGGTCAGTCGGGGATACTCGCCCCGCAACGCGGTCCCTCTACTGCGTGCCCTGGAAGCGGTCCGTCACGATCCATACATCCAGCTGCTCAACGCGGCCACGACGAAAGAGGATGCCTCCGATGTGGTCGCTGTGTTGGACGACGCTCGACGCGCCCTGGGCGTTAGGGGTGTCGTCGAACAGATCGTCATCCCAGCGCTGCGAGAAGCGGGTCCACTTAAGGACGAGCCAGATCATGTCCCCTTACTAAGGGGAATGCGGGCGTGGTTAACGGGGGAGCTCGACGACGTTCCCGAAACCGGACTTCAGGCACTGCTCGCGTGCGCTCCGGAAGCCGGCGTACCCATGGAGGCAGCTGCCCTGGCCGTCCTGGTGTCCTCCCTAGGATGGACGTGCCGCCTGGAGCAGGTCGGCTTCTCTGGGGATGTTGAACGGCTCGTCGAGGAGGAGCAACCGGCCGTTCTGGTCGTCTGGTGCGCTCGGGCCGAGGATCGTCGGCCAGCGATCCAGACGCTCAGTCGCTTGCGGGAGAAAAGGATCGCTGCCTTCTATTGTGGAGACGCGTTTGCCACTTCTCGAAGTAGAAAGGGTGTGCATGGCGTGCACCTAGGTCCCGCCTGCATGGAGGCAGCAGTGAAGATCCGTGGAGAAATCGAATTGGACGATGAGCGTGATCCTCAAGAGCGAGACGAATGAAAGCCGCGCTGCTGGTCGTCGTCGTGCTGGTTGTCTGCATCGTACTTTTCATCGTGGGAGTCTTCGCGCCCCGACGTAGCCGACGAATGCAACAAGCGGTCGATCGATTCTCTAAGAAGGGTGAAGGTAAGGGTGACCGTAACGCAGGGAAACTGGGCGACCTCACGCGCGACGCCTTAGGGAAGTCTCGCGCCGCGGCCGACAGTAGCGCTCGAGCTGGTCGGCGCGTCAATGAGAAGCTGACCTCGGACGAGGAGTAAGTCGTTCCCGGACGCCGGGCGTCATTGAGGGACTCTCGGCCGACCTAGTCGGGTACCTCTTGGCGTGCGGCCCGCCCACTCACGCCTGGGCTAGGTCCAGGATCGCGAGCAAACCCTCGGTTCGACCGTCGCAACCTCCCCTCGGTTGCATAAGCTCTCCTAAGGCGCATGAGGGCCTAACCGGTGTGAGGCGACACTACTGATCGATTACTTCGAGGAGCCCACTCATATACTGGTCTGACCTCCGCGTTTGCAGCCAGGCGCCCGTAGCTC
>JALZOM010000161.1 GCA_030913945.1 Actinomycetota bacterium | reverse complement strand
CCCCAGGGTTGCGCGGAACTAGACCTCTTGGATCACCGGGAGGATCACCGGGCGGCGGCGGGTTTCGCGCCACACGAATTCGCCCAGGGAGCGACGGCAGACCTTCTTGATGGCGCCCCAGTCGGTGACGTGCTCCGCTTCGAGCGCCTCGAGAGCGACCTGGACCCGGTCGGTGGCATCCTCGAGTAACTCCCGGGACTCGTCGATGTGGACGAAACCCCGGCTGATGAGGTCGGGGCCGGCCAGCAATTCCCCCGACTGGGCATCGATCGTGACGACGCAGATGAGGATACCGTCCTCGGCGAGATGCTTGCGGTCGCGAAGCACGACCGGGCCCACGTCACCGACGCCGAGGCCATCGACGAGCACCATCCCGGCCTGCACGCGCTCGCCCCTGATCGTCACGCCGTTCCTGAGCTCGAGCGTGTCGCCGTCCTCGACGATGGTTATCTGATCGCTGGCGAAACCGACTGCCTCGGCGAGCTTCCTGTGGGTCGCGAGTTGCCGGTACTCGCCGTGCACGGGAACGAGATGTCGGGGCCGGATGAGCGAGGCCATCTCCTGGAGCTCTTCGGAGGCGCCATGACCGGATACGTGGACGCGCGCGATGCCCGAGTGATAGACGTCGGCACCGACGCGAAACAGCTCGTTGAGAACACGATGAACCGCGCTCTCATTGCCGGGGATGGGACTGGCCGACAGGATGACGGTGTCGTTCGAGCGCAAGCGGATGTGTTTGTGCTCGCCCGAGGCGATCAGTGACAAAGCGGACAGAGGCTCGCCTTGCGATCCGGTGCAGATGATCGTGATCTCTTCCGGGCGATGCCGCTCGATCTTGTCGAGCTCGACGATCGTCTTGGGATCGACGCGCAGATGTCCAAGCTCCTGCCCCACGTCGGCGTTGGCAAGCATCGAGCGGCCGACGAAGGCGACCTTGCGGTCGTTCGACTCCGAAAGCTCGCAGACCTGTTGGATGCGATGCAGGTTGGATGCGAAGCACGCAACGATGATCCGGCCGGAACTCCCCGCGAACACGTCACGCAGCGCGTCCCCCACGATCGATTCGGACGGCGTCCGTCCCGGTGTTTCGGCGTTGGTCGAATCCGACAGCATGAGGTCGACGCCTTCGCGCCCCATCTCGGCCAGGCCCTCGAGATCCGTGTGTCTCCCGTCGATCGGCGACGGGTCCAGCTTGAAGTCTCCCGTGTAGAAGATGCGGCCCCCTGGCGTATCCAGAGCGACCGCCACGGCATCGGGGATCGAGTGGGAGACGGTGAAGAAGCGGCATTTGAATGGGCCCAGTTCGAGAGACCCGGGCGCGGCCACCGCCCTCATATCGGCCTTCACATCGAACTCGCTCAACCGCCGCCCTGCGATCCCGAGCGTCAGTGGCGTCCCGTAGACCGGGACATCCACTTGCTGCAGGAACCAAGACAGCGCGCCCACATGATCCTCGTGCCCGTGCGTGAGGAGGACGGCCTCGACGCGATCCGCCCGCTCGACGACCCACGTGAAGTCCGGCAGGACGAGGTCGACGCCGAGCATCTCCTCGTTCGGGAACGAGAGACCGCAGTCGATGACCAGGATCTTGCCGGCTGCCTCGATCGCCATCATGTTGCGGCCGACCTCCCCGAGGCCCCCCAAGAAGACGACCTGGACGGAACCGTTCGAACGAGCGGCGCTCACAGAAGGCCGTGCTTCTCCAGAGCCGAACGGATGCTGTTGCTCTCTTCGTCGGTTGCAGGAACCAGCGGAAGCCGAGGCTCTCCGACCTCCAGGCCCAGCATCGCCGAGGCGGTCTTGATCGGGATGGGGCTCGCTGTGAGAGTCATCATCGTGGTCATCAACGGCAGCAGCTCGATGTACGTCCGCCGGGCCCCGTCGACGTTGCCCTGATTCCAGGCGGTAAAGATGCTCTTGATCTGTGGCCCGACGATGTGGGAGCACACGCTGATGATCCCGACCGCACCCGCCGCGATGTGCGGGAGAAGCAAGACGTCGTCTCCCGAATAGATCTCGAAGTCGGTCACACCCGCTGCGACGAGGTCCGCGCGCAACGACGCGGTTTCCGTCGCATCGCCCACCGCGTCTTTGACGCCGGCGATCCGCTCGTGGTGAGCAAGGGCCACCATCGTGGGTCGTTCGACACGCCGGCCGGTACGGCCCGGGATGTCGTAGATGATCAGGGGCAGCTCGGAGGCCTCGGCCACCGCGCGGAAGTGAGCGAGGAGGCCGTTCTGCGGAGGCTTCGAGTAGTAGGGGGTCACGACGAGGCAGGCGTCCACGCCGGTGGCGACCGCTTCCTTCGTCAGCTCGATGGTCTCCGCCGTGTCGTACGACCCGGTCCCGGCGATGATCTTCGCCCGGTCGCCGACCTCCTCAACGACGTTCTCGAAGAGCGCGATCTTCTCGTCGTGGATCAGGGTCGGTGATTCGCCCGTGGTGCCGCATACGACTAATCCGTCCGAACCATGGTCGACAAGGTGTGCCGCCAGCGAACGCGCCGCTTTGACGTCGAGCGAGCCATCGGCCGCGAACGGCGTCAGCATCGCCGTGATGACCTCTCCGTATATCGCCATCTTGTTTACCTCCCCATCCGGGCGCTCACCCGGGTTGCTCGTATCATTCACTCCGTCTCACGCTACCGCCTGCGACGCGACGCAACGTCTCACTGGGCGCCGGCTTCGACCTCGGTCGTGACCAGGACGCCCCGGGCACGAGTGGGATCCCGCCCGTCGTAGGTGGTCACGGAGTTCGCCAGGAGCCCGAGGCGGTCGGGAATCTTGACCCTGAACGTCACCGAGGTCGAGTCTCCCTCGGCCAGGAACGGGGCGGGTGAGGTCCCGGGATCGGGGTCGCCGAACACGTAGATCGTGCCGTCGTCGGATACCGATTCGGGTTCCGGATCAACCCCAACCACCGACGCGCTCCCACCCTCCGCTCCAGGCTGCACCAGGGGGTCGGGAAGCTCCCGCTCCCCCGCCACTCCAACGAGGGTGAAACTGACGTTGAGAACCGATACGTCTCCGGGTCCCGGGTTGTCGACCGTGACTTTCATGTCGTGCACCGAACCCGGCGCAACGACGGCCGGGAACTCCACGGTCACCATGGGGCGACCCTGACCACTCTCCGTTAGGTTGGGATCCGGCCCTGTGCACGCCGCGACGAGCGCGGCCACCCCGACGAGGATCGCTACGCGCCACACCTAGAGGTCGAGCAGATGCTCGAGACCGACGATGGGGCCGTCGAGCGTCGCCACCTTCTTGATCGCCAGCAGCACGCCCGGCATGAACGAGGTTCGATCCAGAGAATCGTGACGGATCGTCAGAGTCTCGCCGGGCGAGCCCAGCACGACCTCTTGGTGGGCGACGGAGCCTGCGCTCCGGATCGAATGCACGCGGATGCCGGACACATCGCCTCCGCGACTCCCCGGCAGCGTCTCGTTGGCCGTCTGAGTCACGTGCCATGGCCCATCACGCGCTTCGTTCATGAGCGCGGCCGTTCGCAGGCTAGTGCCCGAAGGAGCATCCAATTTCTTCTCGTGATGTCGTTCAACGATCTCGGCGGTGTCGAATAGGGGGGCCGCTTCGGCGGCGAAGCGCATCATCAGGACCGCACCCATCGCGAAGTTCGGAGCGACGAATAGACGCGCCGAACCCCCTCGAGCGCGCGTTCCTAGCTCCTCGATGTCCTCGGGCGACAGACCCGTTGCCCCGACCACCGCGTGGATACCCTTGTCCAGGACGAACTCGACGTTGGCCCGCACGGCGTCTGGCGTGGTGAAGTCGACAGCCACCTCAGCGCCGTTCTCGACCAGGACCTCGAGCGAGTCGGAACGACCGACCTTGGCCACGAGCTTGAGCTCGTCGTCCGCATCGACCGCCCCGCACGTGGCCGACCCCATCCGACCCTCGGCGCCGATCACCCCTACACGGGTCGAGGGTGCCATCAGGCGGCGTAGGAGTCGAAGGCGTCCTCTTCGAAGGGGCCGACGATGGTCGTCTTGAACCCGCCGCTGCCCAGGACATCGGCGGCGACCCGCCCGATGTCATCCATCGTGAGCGAATCGAATTGTTCGATCAGCTCGTCGATCGACTGGATCTCGCCGGTGGTGAGCTGTTGGCGGCCCAGCCGGTTCATCCTGCTGCCCGGGTCCTCCGACGACAGGACGAGAGATCCCTTCACGTGACCCTTCGCTTTCGCCAGCTCGACCTCGTTGATGCCCTCCGTCAGGATCGAATCGATCTCGGTGTGCACGATATCCATGACTGTCTCGGCATTCTGCGGAGTGGTGCCCGCGTAGACGGCAAAGGTTCCCGTGTCCGCGAACAAAGAACGGTACGAGAAGACCGAATACGCGAGGCCGCGCCTCTCGCGTATCTCCTGGAAGAGACGCGAGGACATGCCCCCGCCGAGGATCGTGTCGAGCACGGTCAAAGCATGACGGTCGGGATGTCCGTGATGCAGGCCTTCGGTGCCGATCACGATGTGGGCCTGCTCGGTCGGCCTCTTGTGCACCCTGATGCCCAGCCCGGGCGTCGGCGCGGAGCCGGTCCTGAGCGTGCGCTTTCCACCCCGCGAATCGAACAGTTCATCCACCCGCGCAACCAGAGCGGAGTGGTCGAGATTGCCTGCGGCGGCCACGACCAGGTTGCTCGTTCCATACCGCTCACGCCAGTAGTCGGCCACGCGATCCCGCTGTACCTCCGAGATGGTCTCGTTGTATCCGAGGACCGGCCGGCCGAGAGCGTGTCCGTCGTACATCTCGCGATAGAAGAGGTCGTGAACCAGTTCATCGGGGGCGTCCTCGTGCATCGCGATCTCTTCGAGGATGACCCTGCGCTCCGACTCGAGCTCGTCCGGATCCAGCACCGAACTGGTGATCATGTCCGCCAAGACATCGAGCGCCATCGGTAGATCGTCATCGATGACACGCGAGTAGTAGCACGTGTACTCCTTGCCGGTGAACGCATTGACGTCTCCGCCGACGGCATCGAATGCATCGGCTATGTCCTTGGCCGACCGGGTCGGCGTGCCCTTGAACAACAGGTGCTCGAGGAAATGCGAGGTTCCCGCCATCGCATCCGGTTCGTCCCGGGCCCCCACGTCGAACCAGAAGCCGACCGAGACAGATCGCACCTCGGACATCGTTTCGGTCACCACTGTCGCCCCCGAATCGAGGGTGGTCTGCTCGAACCTCACGTAGGCATTCTCCCGATCATCGTGCTCGGACTATCCCGAGACTTAGGTGTCGCCCTCGCGGCGAGGGGCTCTTTCGCGGCGCGGACCGCCCGGCCCGCGCCCGCCTCGACCGTCGCCACGATCGCGCCCTCCGCGCTCGCGTCCCCTGTCGCCGTCGCGC
>JALZOM010000158.1 GCA_030913945.1 Actinomycetota bacterium | reverse complement strand
GGTCATAGGGATAGCCGTCCTCACGATGATCGTGGGCTCGGTTCTCGCTGTGGTTCAGGAGGACGTGAAGCGGATGCTCGCCTACTCGTCGATCGCGCATGCGGGCTTCGTGCTGGTGGGTGTGATCGCGGCGAACGACCGGGGTGTGTCCGGGTCGCTCTTCTACCTGGCGACCTACGGACTAACGGTGGTGGGCTCGTTCGCGGTGGTCTCCATCCTGGCGGGGCCGGGGGAACAGAGGACCCGCCTGACCGACTACCGCGGTGCCTTCTATCAACGACCTCTGTTGGCCGGAGCACTCACCTTGTTCCTGCTGGCACTTGCCGGCGTGCCCGTGACGTCCGGCTTCGTCGCGAAGCTCGTCGTATTCGGAGCCGCGATCGAGAGCGGGTACTGGTGGCTCGTCGTCATCGGGGTTCTCACCAGTGCGATCGCGGCGTTCTTCTACCTTCGGGTTCTCGTCGTGATGTACATGCAGGAGCCGATCGAGGGCGTAGAGCCCGCGCCCGGCGGCGGCTTGCTGGCGAACGGGGTCGTTGCGATCACGGCCGCGGCCACGATCGTTCTTGGGCTCGCGTGGGGGCCGTTGATCGACGCCGCCGAGCACGCGCGGTTCTTCGTCGCGGGCGGCTAAGCCGTTGGACTGCCTGCCTTCTCCTCTTCAGCCTCCGCATGCGCCTTGAGTTGCAGGTACGCGCGCGTTAGCGCCAGCGTCCCCGCGGTCAGAGTGAGCGTCACCACGAGATTGATGGCGACGACCAAGGCAAAGGTGCCGGTCAGGTAGACCGAGGCCTGGCCGACTGCCATGGGCACGAGGTACGCAACTGCGAACAGCGCGCCGAAGCCGACGCGGTCCGCACGAGTGAGCTCGACGCTCCGATAGAGCGCCTCGGAAGGACCCTTGCGCTCAATCACCGCGGCCTGCATGCCGAGTCCCAGCGCCGCGCCGACGAACAGGGCTCCAACCACCAGCAGCAGAGCCGATACCAGCAGCGCCAGGAACAACAGGAGCTCGGTAGCGAGTAGCCGCCAGAACACCTTCTTGGCGAGGGCCGCACGAACCCAGCGATCGGCGCTGGGATGCGGACCATCCTCAGTCGCGGCCAGGGTGAGCGCCGCCTGCACGAAGACCGACAACGCGGCGAGGATGCACCACGTCAGGAACGCCGTGGCATCCGCCTCCTCGGGAAGGCTCGTGGTTGCCAGCATGAGGAGCAGATTCAGAGCCAGCAACACGATGAAGGGTCGCCGGAACATGCGGCGGACGTCCTCCCGGAGGATCTCGATCGGTCTCAGGATGCGGTCGCGTGCCATTCACCGAATCGTACGGGGCCGCTAGTCCTCCGTGGCCGATGCTCGTCGAGTCGCCATCTCCTCCAGGATCCGCGTAGCGGCGGCCCGGATCTCGAGGGGAAGAGTGATCGACGGAGAGGCGGGCGACCATGTGTCCATCAGACGCCCACCGACCGCCACCACCGGCGCAGACGGCAGATCCTGCAACTGGGTTACGGCCTGTTCTAAGCCTGGTTGGGAGATCTGCGCGGTGCCCGCTAAGCAAACCAGCGCCGGGGCGCGCGCGGCAACGGCAGCTACGAGCTCCCGCACCGGAAGATCCGAACCAAGGTGCAACACGCGCGCTCCCTGCCGCCGCAGGATCATTCCGAGCATCACGAGACCGAGTTCGTGACGCTCCCCTTCAACCGCAGCGGTGACGATGGTGTCTTCCAGTAGGGGCGGCGGGAGGGAGCGCATCTGACTGCCCAGCCAGGACGTAACGAGCGCGGTCGCGGCATGTTCTTCGGCGACCGACAGGGTCCCGCTCTCCCAGCGATCTCCGACCTCTCGCATGATCGGTATCAACACGTCGAGAATGACTTCCTCGATGGGGATCGAAGCGACGAGACGGTCGAGGGTTCGCACGGCGGCGAGGTCTCCTTCCGTCAGGAGCCTCGCTAGGTCGGCCTTCACGCCATCTCCCTCACCCGCGGGGGTCTCGCCCGGCCATGCGCCGGCGGCCAGTCGTGCGGCCTCCGAGGCGCGATAGCCCCCCTCGATGAAGCGACGCATCGCTCGCACGCGGTCGATCTCGGCCGGTGGGTACCGCCGTTGACCCCCTTCGCTGCGCTCCGGGACGGGCACCCCGTAGCGCGCCTCCCAGGTTCGGATCGTGGCCTGGTCAACGCCGGTCAACGCCGCCAGCTGCCCGATCCGGACCCGAGGCTCCCGCCCTTCACGACGCTTATCGTTATTCATCTATTGACATTCTGACTAAGTATTGAGTAAGTTGCAAGCATGCCGTCACTCAGGACCAGCCAGGAACTCAGCTCCGGCGAAGAACCGTCCGACCTCGGCCTGGTGCGACTCGTCGCCGCGGGCGATGAGGCCGCTCTCCGAGCGGTGATCGCGCGGCACGGGGGGCTGGTATTCGGGCTCGCCCGCCGGGTTATCGGCGATCCCACGCTGGCGGAAGAAGCGGCCCAAGATTGCTTCGTGGCTCTCTGGAAGGCTCCCGAGCGATTTGATCCGGAGAGAGGCGCGCTGCGCGACTATCTGGCGGGCATCGTGAAGAAGAAGGCGATCGACGTCTTGAGAAGGGAACGCCATAGGAGCCGTCTCGTGTACGACGTCGTCGATCGTCCCTCTCCCCCCGAATCCGAGTCGGTCGACACCCACGACCTGGTCCGCTCCTCGCTAGAGAAGCTTTCCTCTCTCCAGCGCGAAGCGATCTTCTTGGCGTATTTCGCAGGGCTCACCTACAAGGAGGTGGCGGAAACACTTGCCATCCCGGAGGGCACCGCTAAGACCAGGCTGCGCGATGGACTGCTCCGGTTGCGCGTTGTGATGGGGTCGGTTACGGCCGCCTGAAGCCCGTTCACGAACGAACGAACAACCTGGAAAAGACCTGCTCCGTGTTAGTTTCACGCCTGTAGCCAGGGCTTATCACCGGCGGTCAACCCGGTAGGCGCGAGCCCTCGATGTCCACCATCCGGTCGTGATCCGGTCAACGCGAACAGGAGCGGCGAGCAGGGGTGCCAGAGGGTTACTTCGGCCAGTACGTAACTATCGGGATCTTCGGGTTGGTGGGGCTGGCGCTCGTCGTGGTCACCCTGCAGCTCGCGCGACTCGTGCGTCCGAACGTTCCGAGTCCAGAGAAATACACGACCTATGAGTCGGGTATCGATCCCATAGGCCAGGGCTGGGCGCACACCAACGTGCGCTACTACATCTACGCCCTTCTGTTCGTCATCTTCGATGTCGAGGCCATCTTTCTCTTTCCCTGGGCGATCGTTTTCGAGCGCCTTGGCACTCAAGCCTTCATCGAGATGATCATCTTCATCGGGATCCTTGCGCTCGCTTTGCTCTACGCCATCAAGAAGAAGGTGCTGGAATGGCTGTGATCGAGAAAGTGAAGCTGCCGGGCCCCGTTTCCTGGTTGCTCAATTGGAGCCGCAAGTACTCGCTCTGGATGATGCAGTTCGGTCTCGCCTGCTGCGGTATCGAGATGGGGGCGGCGATCGCAAGCAAGTTCGACATCATCCGTTTCGGAGTCATTCCCTTCCCGGCTTCCCCACGTCAGGCCGACCTTCTCATCGTGGCCGGAACCGTCACGGACAAGATGGCGGCGCCGATCAAGCGCATCTACGACCAGATGCCCGAGCCGAAGTACGTCATCTCGATGGGATCCTGTGCCAACTGCGGCGGTCCTTATTGGGACTCCTATTCGGTGACGAAAGGCGTGGATCAGATCATCCCGGTGGATGTCTACGTTCCGGGCTGCCCCCCGCGGCCCGAAGCCCTGCTCCAGGGGGTGATCCGGCTGCAGCAGAAGATCGCGGGGGAGAACCCCTCCGTGAAATGGGCGGGGCACACGGCCGAGATCCCGCACATCCCCGAGCCGGGCCTCGCGGGGGGGATCTAGGCGCATGGCCGTGGCCCAGGAACGACTGTCCCCGGACGAGATACTCGAGCGGGTGGAGCGGGTGCTCGACGAAAAGATCACCGCGTCCCGCCTGAACTTCGGCCAGGCCGACGTCACGTGCGAGCCCGATCGGCTGGTGGACGTGGTGACGACGCTGCGGGATCACGAGGACACGCGCACCATCTTCTTCACGTTCCTCTCCGCCATCGATCGATCCACCTTCGGGAACGAGGAGTCTGAGGGCCGCGGCGAGCTCGAGGTCCTGGTCCACCTGTACTCGCCGGAGCTCGTCTTTCACGTGAACGTCCACGTTCCATTGCCTATGGATTCGCCTACGTGCGCTTCGATCAGTGGCCTCTTCCGGGGGGCCGAGTGGCACGAGCGCGAAACGCACGAGATGTTCGGCATCGCGTTCGAGGGTCACCCCGGCCTCACGAACCTCTACCTTCCGGAGGATTTCGAGGGCCGGCCCCTCCTCAAGAGCTTTCGCCTTCCCGGTCGCTTCGTCAAAGACTGGCCCGGCGCCAAGGATCCCGAGGAAGCCGCCGGAGGTGGCAGAGGCTAGATGGCCGTAACCGACGACAGAGGTCTCGCCGACACAAACATCGACGGCGTTCGGGATTCGTCGGACGTGGCTGCTGAGGTCTCCTCCGGGAAGTTGATGACCGAGGAGATGATCCTCAACGTCGGCCCCCAGCACCCCGCGACACACGGCGTCTTCAGGCTGCTCGCGACGATCGACGGTGAGGTTCTCGTCGATGCCGATCCGATCATCGGCTACATGCACCGGGGCTACGAGAAGCTCGTCGAGGCGCGCGACTACCGACAGATCACCAATCTGGTGTCGCGCATGGACTGGCTGTCGGGGATCAATAACGAGATCCCCTTGCACATCGCTCTCGAGACCTTGATGGAGATCGAGGTGCCTCCCCGAGCGCAATACCTACGGGTGGCCATGCTCGAGATGAACCGGATCATCAACCACCTGATGTTCTTCGCGTCTTTCGGCGCCGAGCTCGGCGCGATCACGCCGACCTTCTACGCCTTCCGCGAGCGCGAGGACATCCAGTTCGCGCTCGAGATGGCGACGGGGGGTCGGATGCACTTTGGCTTCTTCCGGCCGGGCGGCCTGAAGGAGGACGTGCCGCGCGGATTCTTCGCGCAGGCCCTCAAAGGGGTCAGGCAGGTGATCGATCGCCTCCCGGACTACGAGAACCTGCTCATAGGGAACGAGATCTTCAAGCAGCGAACCGTGAACGTCGGCGTCTTGCCAACGGATGTCGCGTACAACTACGGGGTTTCCGGGCCCATCGCGCGCGGCTCCGACATCACGTTCGACGTCCGCAAAGACGAGCCGTATCTGGTCTACGACCAGTTCGACTTCGATGTGTGCTCGGCGCCCCACGGTGACTGCTTCGACCGCTTCTGGGTTCTGCTGCACGAGGTGGTGGAGTCGGCCAAGATCGTCGAGCAGGCGATCGAGGGCATGCCTTCCGGGCCCATCATGGGCAAGGTGCCTCGCGTCGTCCAGGCGCCGGAGGGCGAGGTCTACGTGAGAACCGAGAACTCGCTCGGCGAGCTCGGCATGTACCTCGTCTCCGACGGCGATCGCCGACCGTATCGTCTGAAGATACGTACCCCCTCCTATAACAACGTGTCGGCACTGCCCTACGTGCTCAAGAACACCTTCGTCTCGGACATGATCGCCATCCTCGGGTCCTTCTTCTTCGTACTGGGGGACATCGACCGCTGATGCCAGAGATCGCGCTGACCGCATGGCAGATCCTCATCGTGAAGGT
>JALZOM010000117.1 GCA_030913945.1 Actinomycetota bacterium | reverse complement strand
CCGTAGGGCCGTCGGCCGGGTCGTCGGCCTTGTCCGGAGCGTCCGCCTCGGAACTCGTGTCCGGCGGGTCGGAGCGAGTCGTCAACGGTTTCCTGGCTACGGGGGCCGGCTTCTCGTCCTCGACCTCGTCGTCGATGCCGAACTCGAATTCGGACCGGACCTCCCCGGCGACCCGGCGCAACTCCGACGCGTAGCGCCCAAGCGTGCGGGCGAGCTCCGGCAACTTCTCGGGGCCGAAGACGACGAGGGCGATGATCGCCACGACCATGATCTCCATGGGACCGATCTGGGGCATCTCAGCAGTCTAGGGCGCCGGCGCGGCCAATCGGATGAGTCATCGGTGGCGCAGGGGATCTTTCGGTGGGGCGTCTAGCGCCCGCTGAACTCCTCGAACCAGGTGTCGCCATCGAGGAACTCGTGAAACTCCAGGAGGTCGTCATGCGATATGGGAGGTCCGCTGTGGATCTCGAGCGCCTCGGCGGGAACGTGCACCGGGACGGGTACGACGCCACCCGAGAGCAGCAGCCTGACCACTCGGTCGTCGGCCGGCTTCTCGATGAACTCGGTGCAATCGGGGCAGGTGAACCCGTAACTGTTCACCGATCGGGTGGCTCCGATCCGGAGCAGGATGTCATCGGCGGTGAGGTCAACCTCACCACATCCGGGACACGATGCTTTGATCGTCGTCATATCCGAGCCTCTCGAAGGATCCTGATGGTCACCCTTGCGTTATCGGCTGCTGCATGCCCGCGGTTTAAGGACCTCAGTGTTTCTGCGTAGACCAAGCCTATTTACTGACACACCAGCTGGTTCGTGGGTGCGTCGTCCGGCGGATTGGTCGACCGTGACCGCTCAGGACGGCGTTCCTGTAGGCCGATGAAGAGATATGACCCTCTTCTCGCGCGCCCGGACCGATCTGCCGCATTCACCCGATAAGTGGCGGCAGGCCCTCGAGTCTGCGCTGAAGGTGAACGACATCGCCTCGTCGGCTTCTCCGCTTCACGAGTCGGTGCAGTCGATGCTGGGCGTCGCCCTCGAGCTGCTGGAGGCGGAGCAGGGCTCGATCATGCTCCTCGAAGATGGAGGTGCCTCGCTCGCTCTGGTCGCCTCGCGTGGGTTGCCCCTCGAGGTGCCCCTGGGGCACCTGACCAGTGTCGGTGAGGGCGTCGCAGGCCGCGTACTGGCCACCGGGAAGCCCCTGCTGCTGGGAGACGTCGATTCGGACGCCTTCGTCAACTTCGTGCCCAAGTCCAGGCCGATCTCCTCCAGCCTCGTGATCCCCATGCGGATCCAGGGCCGCGGTATCGGGGTCCTCAACCTGACCATGACCGGCTCGAGGATCTTCACGGACGAGGACCTGCGAGTAGCCCAGCTCTTTGCCGATCAGGCAGCCGGCATCATCAACCGAGCCCGGTTGCATGAACGGGCCGAACAGCGTTCCTCCGACCTCATGGCCCTGGTCGAGTCGAGCAAGGGACTCCTCGGGGCACTGGACGTGGATTCTCTGCTTCGTCACATCCTCGATGGTGGGACGCGGCTTGCGGGGGCCAAGGACGGCTTCGCGTGCCTCTTCGATCCCGAGACGGGGGCGATCGACCGCGGGGTCTTTCGAGGGATGAGCAAGACGGTTATCCGCGACATCGTGGCGGACCTTGATGTGCAGCGCGCGATCGACTCGACCGACGTCGTCAATATCGATCTTCCAGACGGGTCCATCACTGCTGTTGGCGTCCGAACTGCGCGCGGCACCCGGGGGGTGTTCGTGATGAGGGCGGATCGGGGCCTCGTCGAGGATCGTGGGGACCTTCTGCGCGCTTACGCACAGCAATGCGCGAGCGCAGTTGGCGCGGCCGAGCTCTACTCGGTGATCGAGCGCAAGGAGTCGGAGCTCGCCTCCATCATCCAGGCGGTTCCCAACCCGATCGTTCTGGTGGATTCCCACGCACTCATCGTTGCCATCAACCCTGCAGCGGAGCAGCTGTTCCAGGTTTCGGCGATGTTCTCGGCCGGAGCCAACGTCGTCGGGGGTCTGGGGCACGACGACGTTGAGATGCTTCTCACGGCTGAAGGCGAGATGCAGAGCGAGGTCGTTGCCGGCAACCCGCCGTTGGTCTACAAGGTGCGCGTGACGGACGTCAGGGTGCCGGGTGCGCCCATGGGGCGTGTGTTGATCATGGACGACGTAACCTCCGAGCGAGAGATCGCCCAGACCCATCGTGACTTCGTTGCGATGATCGGGCACGAACTTCGAACGCCACTGACGATCATCAAGGGTTTTGCCCGCACCCTGTTGAAGCGGGTCGAAACGGCGTCCCCCGAGGATCAGCGTGAGGCGTTGTCGACCATCGATACGAAAGCCGCGCATCTCGAACGGCTGATCGAGGACCTCCTCTACATCTCGAAGATCGAGTCGCGAGAGGCGACGCTCCGTGTCGAGCCCGTCGACGTCGCCACCCTGGTCAACGCGGTCTCCGCCGACACGATCCAGGACTTCCCGGAGCGCGAGATCGTTCTGGATGTGGCCGACAAGCTCTCGTGGCCTTGCGACGAGACCAAGGTGGGCCTCGTCCTGAGGCACCTCATCGAGAACGCCCTGAAGTACTCGGAGAACCCGACTCCCGTGACCGTCAGGGTCAGCCGGGAAGAGGACGAGCTCCGTGTCGACATCATCGACCAGGGTCTCGGGCTCGTATCGTCCGACATCCCCCACATCTTCGAGCGCTTCCACCAGGTGGACAGCTCGTCCACCCGCGAGCAGGGCGGCACCGGTGTGGGCCTCTACCTCTGCTCCCAGCTGGTCAAGGTGCACGGCGGGCGCATCTGGGTCGACTCGACCTGGGGGAAGGGCTCGACCTTCTCGTTCTCGCTCCCGAGCCGCTCCACCGGCCGCAAGGTCGTACGCCTCCTGGGCACCACCGCTCAAACGGCCTAGCTCTTATGCCCGCCCGCGGCGGGCTGCTGACCACAGCCAGACCCCCCTCGGGGCCAAGATTCGCGTTAGGACGACGCCTTGTGCGAGTCGGTTAGGGCTTTGGCTAGAGTTCGGGCTTCGGTTAGGACGGACTCGGGTTGCACCGCGCGGACCTGGTCGCCCAGGCGCAGGACCAGAGTGGCCGCCCAGCGCGTTCCACCGCTGGTGAGCTCCACCGCGCGCCATCCATCGACGAGCTCTCGGGAGCTCCGGAGCGGGTAATAGTCCGCGAACCAGCGGGCGGCGGCGGGCGAGATCTCGAACAACACGATGTCCTGTTCATCCCGCGGGACGAACGCCCCCCTGTATTTCGACGGATCGAAATCGTCGGGGATGTCCGCGGGATCGTCGAGCACCTCGGCTTCCTTGATCCGGTCGACCCGAAACATGCGTTCATCGTCACGAA
>JALZOM010000103.1 GCA_030913945.1 Actinomycetota bacterium | reverse complement strand
ACCCGGCTCGAAGACATAGAACAAAGGGATCGGAAGTACGAACGCGGCGCCGATCAACAGTGCGGCTACGAGGGAGCCGACGATCAGCCAGGTCGTCCGGACGCCGCCGAGACGCCGTCGCGCAGGCGCCGGCGGAGGCGGATAGGAAGGTTGGTGACCCTCTGGCGGCGTTTTCATGGTGAGCCCAACTCTACGAAAGAGCCACCGTTACGGCGCGCTTTAGCGCTTGACGCCCAAGAAGATGGACTTGGCCTCGTCGAAGGCCTCCAGGCACCGGCCGGCCCCCATCACGACGGACTCGAGGGGCTGCTGAGTCACGTGAACGGGGACCTCGGCCTCTTGGGAGATGAGCATGTCCAAACCAGACAGCATGCCGCCGCCGCCGGTCAATGTGATGCCGTTCGTGAGGACATCCTGAACCAGATCGGGAGGTGACTGACCGATGCACTCGATCGTTGCGGTCAGGATGCCGCGGATCTGTTCGTTTATCGCTTCGCGTATCTCCTCCGAGGTGATCACGACGTTCTTGGGCAGACCGGTTGCGAGGTCACGGCCGCGAAGTTCTGCCTTGTCCTCTTTCGAGCGAGGAAATGCCGAACCGATCGAGATCTTGATCCTCTCGGACGTTCGCTCGCCGATAGCCATCGCGTACTCACGCCGGACGTAGTTCTGGATCGCTGCATCGAGATCGAAGCCACCAAGCCGGACGGCGGTATTCGTAACGATCCCGCCGAGTGAGATCAACGCGACCTCGCTCGTCCCGCCTCCCACGTCGACCACCAGGTTGCCCGTGGGTTCGTGGATCGGAAGCCCCGCGCCGATCGCGGCCGCCATCGGCTCCTCGATGAGGTAGCAGGAGCGTGCGCCCGCCGAAAGCGTCGCCTCTTCGACCGCTCGGCGTTCGACCTCCGTCAGGGCACTAGGCACACAGACGAGAACCCTGGGACGGGAGAAACGATTGACTCCCGACCGCTGCATGATCAGGCGGAGGAGTTTCTCGGTGATGTCGAAATCGGAGATCGCTCCGGAGCGCAGCGGCCGCACCGCCACGATGTATCCCGGCGTTCGACCGATCATCTGCCACGCTTCCTCGCCCATCGCGAGAACGGCTCCCGTTTCCTTATTGAGAGCAAGCACGGTTGGCTCCGCGAAGAGGATGCCCTTCTGGCGCTGATAGACCAGCGTGTTAGCGGTGCCGAGATCGATCGCTAGGTCGCGCGACAAGAAATGTGTCCTTTGCTCGGGGAAGAACTAATGGATGGCGCTGGTGCGAGCGGCACGCCGGCGGTCGGCGATACGACGCTTGGCAGCGGCTCGCCGCTCCGGTGTCAGAGGCGACGGCTGGCCTTCGGGACGATCCGAGCCCGTGCGGGCGGCCACCCGGGGGATGTCGACGCGACGCTCCTCGGAGGCCGGCTCCGAGCTCCAGATCGCTTCGGCCGGTTCGGGGGTGGATAGGCTCTCGAGGCTCGATCGGAAGCCCTCGATCGAGCTCACGTTGCCCCTCTCCCGGCGTTGCTGGATCCAAAGTTTCAGGATCCCGGCCGCAGCGAACGCGACCACGATGAAAAACAGCGTCAAACCGCTCAAATGCTCACCTCTTGTCCCAGCGTTGTGATGTGTACCTGGAGGGCCCGTTCCTTGATCCGTCGCCTCCCGCAGGCGGCCGAGCCATCAGCAAGGGTAGCAGAGGCTGGAAGTGCCTGGCCCCCTCGGGGCTCACGGGAGCCGGTTGAACCAGAGGGCGGAGGCGCCGCCACCCAGCAGGAGGAGTATCGCTCCGGCTCCGACGAACGCGGTGGTGACCTCCCTTTTCTCTCGTACCAGCATGATGCTCGAGTCAAGATCCTCGTAGACCCTCTCCAGGTCGGCGGCCGTGGGAGCGGAGAAGAACTCGCCGCCAGCCGTCTCTGCAACCTGCCTCAACGTACGGTCGTCCGGCGCCTGTCCGGGTCGACCTGCAGAGGCATCGCCACCGAACGAAACGGTGAAAACCTTCACATTCATCTCCAGAGCCCGCTCCGCGGCCACGACGGGATCCACGCCCGCCGTGTTGTTGCCGTCGGACAGCAGCACAACGACCATCGGAACGTGCCGACCCTCAGGGCGAGAGTCGAGAGCCGCCGACAGACCGTCACCGATCGCTGTGCCGGGTTGAGGTTCGAGAGCGTCTAGCGCGGACCGCAGCGCGACGCGGTCGACCGTAGGCCGGCTGAGGATCTGCGCGCGACGGGCGAAGGTCACTACGCCGACCTGGAACCGGGATGGCAGATCGGCCATGAAGCCTTGGGCTGCACGACTCCCCGCCTCGAGGCGGGTCGGGAGTACGTCGGTGGCCTCCATCGATCGCGAGGAGTCGATCGCGAGCACCACGGTCGCTCGATCACGAGGAACGCTCATGGCCCGCTGCGGACGAGCGACCGCCAGGATCAATGCGAGCGCACCCAACGAATAGAGGACGAGGGGGATGTAGCGCCTCCACCGCGGTGAGGCCGACACCACATTCGGCATCATGTGAGGGGTGGCGAACGCCTCCGCCCGCGTCGCGCGGCGCGCTTGAAACACGAAGAGGGCGACAAGAACCAGCGGGATCGCCAGCATCGCCCAGAGCACGGACGGCCATTCGAAGCTCACCAGCACGAGATGATCACACCCGGGGTAAAGGTCACTTAAGCGGTAGAGCGACCGGGCCCGATCCCGTCTTGGACCCGGGTCGCGCCTCTGGTCCAGGCCTCTTCCTCGTCGGGATGGGAGGAAGAGAGACGCCCTCTTCGGCTCGGACGGGAAGCCACACGATGAAGGTGGAGCCGTGCCCGGGCTCGGAGAGGAGTTGCACGCTCCCGCGATGTGCTTGAGCGATCTGCCTCACGATCGCGAGTCCCAATCCGGTGCCCCCCCGGTCGCGCGAGCGCGAGACATCCGCTCTCCAGAAGCGGTCGAATACACGCTCCTGTTGCTCGGCCGGGATACCGGGACCTTGGTCCGCCACCGAGATCCAGGCCCAGGACGCCTCGACTCCGGCAGCGAGGACGATCTCGGAGTCCTCCGGCGCATACCTGATCGCGTTATCAACGAGGTTCGCTACGGCGCGCTTGAGCCCTTCCTCGTCACCTTCGATCGTCACCTGGGCGGCAAAGTCAGTCCGCAATCGCAGCCGATGCTGCACGGCCAGGGCCTCGAGCTCCTCGCCGACCTCCGCGACGAGCGCCCTCAGCGAGAGGTCGTCGCTCACGGGGGCACGGGAATCGAGACGTGCGAGAGCGAAGAGATCGTCCACGAGTGAAGCCATGCGCTCGGTCGCACGGCGTGCCACCGAACCGGCGCGCTCGAGCTCCTCCTTGCTCACATCCGGATCGGCAAGGGCAACGTCGAGATTCGTCTTGATGATCGCAAGGGGATTGCGCAGCTCATGGGATGCGTCGGCGACGAAGCGCCGCTGCATCGCGAAGGCGTCGTCCAGCCGAGCGAGCATCCTGTCGAACGTGTCCGCCAGCCGTTTGAGTTCGTCCGAGGGACCTTCGAGCTCGATCCTTTGCGAGAGGTCCGTTGCCTGGATGTGATTGGCGACGTCCGTTATGCGACCGATCGGTGCAAGCGTCCGGCCCGCCACGACCCATCCCACCCCCAGGCTGACCACGAAGAGCACCCCGAGGGCCGCGAACGAGTAGCTCTTGAGATTCTCGAGCGTCTGCGAGTTCACAAGGCGCACCAGGCCCTCGATATCGGTTACGAGTGCAACCTCGGAACCGGTGAGGGTCCCATCGTTGTTCAGATCCACGAATGACACTCGAGACCGGACCATCGAATCGTCCAGCGACATCCGTAGCGCGAAGTAGAGCGTGCCCACGAGCAAGGCGGCGATGACGAACAGAACGGTCGAATAGAGCACCGTCATGCGGAACCGGGCAGACCGCATGAGATCCGGCAGGCGATCGAGCCACTGCCCCCGGACGCTCACGCGTCCTCTCGCAATCGATAGCCCCTGCCCACCACGGTCTCGATCGGTTGCTGCTCCTCGCCCTCCACCAGCTTCCGCCGCAACGTCATGACCGTCACCCGCACGGTGTGCGTGAAGGGATCGGCGTTCTCGTCCCACACGTGTTCGAGCAGATCCTCTTGCGACAAAACCTCGCCCGGCCGGCTCATGAAGTAACGAAGGAGCGCGAACTCCTTGGGGCTCAGTTTCAGGGATCGACCGGAACGTCTCGCTTCGTGGCGGGTCGTGTCCAACTCGATGCTTCCGCAACGTAGCAGTGCTCCCGAGGACGACCCATCGCGACGCAGCAGCGCCCGTACGCGAGCGGCGAGCTCGGCGAAGTCGAACGGTTTCGACAGGTAATCGTCCGCGCCATCGTCCAGACCCGCCACTCGATCCTCGATCTCGCCCAAGGCCGTCAGCATCAAGACGCGCGGGGACCCGTTGCTCCCCTCGGCCTTGACCGCCCGAGCGATCGCGCGGCCGTTCTTCTTCGGCAGGTTGATGTCGAGGCACAGCAAGTCGTACTCGTTGAGCGAGATCTTTTCGAGCGCCTCGTCGCCGTCGTAGGCGACATCGACCGCATATCCCTCCCGGTCGAGTCCTCGAGCGACCGCATCGGCGAGATCCCGTTCGTCCTCCACCACCAGGATGCGCATGAACTCATAGTAGGACCGCCTGCCTGCGTACGGGGGGCCGGGTTCTTTACCTCGGCTTTAGCCGTAAGCGCATAACCTCGGTACATGTCAGCCGTCGATAAGCAGCCGCGTCCGCCCGATGGGTCACCCCCGACCCGGTCGGACGCGCTGTACGGCGGCGACGATCCGCCCGAATGGGTCCGGCGAGGCCTGAGGCCGTCCTCACCCCTCGCTCCCCAGCCCGAAGCACCACCGAAGGTGGCTCGGGCCCGCCGGCCCGGGTGGATCGTCTCTCTCTTCCTCGTGGCCCTTCTGCTTGCGGGATCGGCCTACGTGCTGGGCCGGTCCCAGGTCGCGCCCGCCGACAACGAGGACGGACGCGTGTCGACCGTCGCCGGTCCGGGGCCGGTCACCGGGAACGGGCGGGAGCCGGTGGCCGCCGTAGCCGAAGCCGTGCTCCCGTCGATGGTACAGATCGAGACCGACACGGGACTCGGATCGGGCATCGTCTACGACGAGGACGGCTTCATCCTCACGGCCGCACACGTGGTCGAAGGCGCCGATGAGGTCACCGTTCGCCTCGCGGACGGGCAGCGCGTGGACGGTCGCGTGGTCGGAGCCCACGACGGGACCGACGTCGCAGTCATCCTGGCCGAGGAGGGCAACCTCGTTCCGGCGACGCTCGCAACCGGGGTTCCACTGCGCGTCGGCCAGCTTGCCATCGCGGTCGGCAGTCCGTTCGGGCTCGAGCAGACGGTTACATCCGGGATCGTGTCGGCCCTCGATCGCAGCATCGTGACGAACAACGGTGAATCGGTAACGAACATGATCCAGACCGATGCACCGATCAATCCGGGCAACTCCGGGGGCGCGCTCGTGGACCGCCAGGGCCGGGTGATCGGCATCAACGACGCGATCGCCTCCGACTCAGGCGTCAGCGCAGGGGTGGGGTTCGCGATCCCGATAGACACGGCCGCCACCGTTGCCAACGCCCTGCTGGACGGCCGAACCCCGCAGTTCGGCTACCTCGGTGTGGGTGGGACGGAGACCTCGACGGGTGAGAGCGGAGTGCTCGTCACGGAGGTCCAACCGAGCACTCCGGCCGAGCGAGCCGGCCTGCAACCGGGCGACATCATCACCGCCATCGACGGCAACCCGATCGACGACATGTCGGATCTGGCCGGTCGCGTCCAGGCGTTGAGTCCCGGGACGACGGTGACACTGG
Organism: Actinomycetota bacterium; assembly: GCA_030913945.1. Taxonomy (GTDB): domain Bacteria; phylum Actinomycetota; class CADDZG01; order CADDZG01; family WHSQ01; genus JACCXF01. The sequence goes on along the minus strand of JALZOM010000103.1, from coordinate 6,579 downwards.
AGTTCCTGCGAAACGGAAACCCCCAGACGGTAGACGTTCAACTCGCGCGACGCTGAACCGAGCACAGGAGGAGATCTCGACATGACCGAAAGGCAACCTTCAGTGGGGCGCCTGTCCGATTCCGGCAGGGCTCGCAGCACGCTCGAGAGCGCGCTCTTCGAGATGAAGCGGATAATCGTCGGACAGGAAGCGATGCTCGAGCGGGTCTTCGTGGCGCTCCTTGCGGGCGGACACGTTCTGATCGAAGGCGTACCGGGGCTCGCCAAGACGCTGACCGTGAAAACGCTCGCCGAGGTCCTGGGCGGCACCTTCAAGAGGGTTCAGTTCACGCCGGACCTCGTGCCCGCCGACCTCGTGGGCACTCGCATCTATAGGGCGAACAGCGGCGACTTCGACACCGAGCTCGGACCGGTGTTCTGCAACTTCCTGCTCGCCGACGAGATCAATCGCGCTCCGGCCAAAGTGCAGTCTGCGCTGCTCGAGGTGATGCAGGAGAAACAGGTGACGATCGGCGGTTCGACCTACGAAGTGAAGGAGCCGTTCCTCGTCATGGCGACGCAGAATCCGATCGAATCGGAAGGCACCTATCCCCTGCCCGAGGCACAGGTAGACCGCTTCATGATGAAGATAGTCGTCGACTACCCGAACTTCTCGGAGGAGATGTCGGTCGTCCAGCGCGCTTTGGTCGAGCCGGCGGAGGTACAACAGGTTCTGACCGCGGACGAGCTGCTGGTCTTTCAGAAGACAGTGTCGGAGATCTTCGTCGACCGGCTTGTCTCCGAGTACGCCGTCGCATTGACCATGGCGACCCGACAGCCAGGCCGGTACGAACTCGACCATCTACAGGATTACATCGCTTACGGCGCCAGCCCGCGCGGGTCCATCAACCTGATCCTCGCGGCACGCGCCCTCGCGGTCCTGCGTGCCCGCCGCTACGTGCTGCCGGAAGACGTCCGGGATCTTGCGAAAGACATCCTGCGTCACCGTCTGGTTCTGACCTACGACGCTCTTGCGGATGAAGTAACGCCGGATGCCATCCTCGACCAGGTCCTGCAGAAGATCCCCACGCCGGCGGTCCAGCTGAGCCGCCACTACACCGCGTGAATCGTCGGGACCGCCTGAAGGTGGTCCGAACCGAGCACCAGCCCGGTCCGGGCACGATGCCGGAACCCCTTCTGCGCGCCCTGGACATGGATGTCCGGCGCCGCGTCGACGGTTTGGTATCCGGCGACTTCCGTTCCGTGCTTCTCGGCGGGGGCACCGAGCTGGCGCAGGTCCGGACCTACGTCCCCGGCGACGACGTCCGCCAGATCGAGTGGAACGTCACCGCGCGCACTAACGAGACCCACGTACGCGTTCATCACGCCGAACGAGCTCTGACCACGTGGCTCGTCCTGGACGATTCACCCTCGATGGCTTTCGGAACGGCCGACCGGCGCAAGGCCGACGTGGCCGAGGGCGTGGCCCTCGCGGTGGCTCACATCGCAACGCGCCGCGCCAATCGGTTGGGCGTGATGACCTTCGGGGGAGCGACCCTCGCCGTGACGAGGCCCAGCCAGGGACGCGCCGGGCTCCTGAGCTTGTTGCTGACCCTGAGGCGCAGAGGTTCGGCAACCGGCGACGGAGTGGGCCTCGCGTCGGCCCTGCAGAAGGCCGAGGCAACCATGCGCACCCGCTCCGCCATCTTCGTCGTGTCGGACTTCCGCGGAGACCTCGACTGGGTTCGGTCGATGGGGCGACTAGCTCATCGCAACGAGGTATTCGCGATCGAGATCGTCGATCCCCGTGAGCAACGACTCGTGGACATCGGTGACGTCTACCTCGCCGATCCCGAGACAGGAAAGCAGATACGGGTCGACACCCGCGACCGCGTCCTCCGCGAAAGGTTCGAGCGTGAGGCCGGGCTCGAGCGCGACGAAGTGCGCAAGGCCCTGCGAAGGACCGGCGCGCACCACGTAACGCTGTCGACGTCCGGGGATTGGCTAAGGATCCTGGCGGCGTTCCTGACCAGCCGGAGACGAGCGTGAGTTTCGCATCACCGGCCTGGCTCCTCATCCTCCTCATCATCCCGATCCTCATCGCCCTGTATCTCTGGGCACAGCGACGTCGTGCGCGCTGGAGCGTCTCGTTCACCAATCTGGACGTCCTTGGAAAAGTGGTCGCGACTCGCCCGGCGTGGCGACGCCACGTGCCTGCCGCGCTCTACCTCCTCGCGCTAAGTGCGCTCCTCCTGGGAATGGCGCGACCGGAATCCACGATCAGAGTGCCGCGCGAGCAGGCGACCATTGTCTTGGCGTTGGACGCGTCGGGGTCGATGCGCGCCACCGACGTCGAGCCCACCAGGCTCACGGCCGCCCAGGAGTCCGCTCGCTCCTTCATCGATCAACTCCCCGACAAGTTCCAGATAGGGGTCGTTTCGTTCGCGGAGCAAGCACAGGTACTTAACCAACCCACGACTGATCGAGTGGCTGTGATCGAATCCATCGATTCGTTGCTCGCGGATGGACCGACTGCCATGGGTGATGCCGTGGACCGGGCGCTCGACCTCGGACGGTCGGATGAGGAGCCCGCCCCGACACCTTCGCCCTGGGCATCCCCGGATCCCAACGCCTCCGACGCGCCGGGGGTATCGCCAGCGCCGAGCCCATCGCCGGGCGACACGCCGCTCCCGATGGACCGGCTGGACGCCATCGTCTTGCTCTCGGATGGCTACAACACCTCCGGCGCGGTCACTCCACTGGAGGCGGCCGAACGCGCAAGCGAACTCGGGGTACCCGTGTACACGATCGCTTTGGGCACACCGGAAGGAACGGTGGAAGTGCCGGACCGTTTGGGGATCCCGCGCGTTATCAGGGTCCCGCCCGACTATCAGACACTGGCTGCCATGGCAGAGACCACGGAGGCCGAATCGTTCACGGCGCCCTCGGAGGACGACCTGCGCCGCATCTACGAGGACCTGGGCTCGCGCATCGGTTTCGTGGACGACAAACAGGAGATCACCTTCGCATTCGCGGCGGCGGGAGCGCTGATCGCCTTGCTGGGCGCGGGCCTCGGCGCCGTCTGGTCGGGCCGGATCCCCTAGCCCTTTATCCGTCCTTTATCTCCCCTTTGCTTGACTACAGGTCATGGCCCGGAGTCCTTGCGGGGCCTAGAGGGAGGTCGAAAGGTGAGGAGAGATCCCGCCATGGCGGGTAGTCGTCCCCAGCAGCTACCACGCGCATCGAAGCGCTCCGAGCCGGGTCGTGTGTGCGCCCACGAGGGATGCCCGACCGTGATCTCCCAGTACAACAAGAGGGAGAAGTGCTGGGCGCATGCGGAGATGAAGATCCCCAGGCTGAGAGGCCGCAACCCGGCCCCCGCAGAAGGCTAGTTGCCGCGCGTGCGGACCGCCTTCAGACCGGCCGCCGCTCCGCCCAACATCAACCCTGCGAGCGCGCCGCGACGTGCAATGTCCTTGCGCACGCGCGATCTGCCGATCCTGACGTAGGGCCGCGACGCCGTGGCCGTCTCGGCGAACGCGTCGGTACTGGATCGCTCGCACCGGAAACCGGTGGCCTCCAACTTGGCGGGCGAGACCACCCAGGGATGCATGAGGTAGTGCAGCATCCCCGCCGGCGCTTCTCCCAAGCCCGCCGACCAGAGCTTCTCGGCCATGCCGTAGGCGCTCGGCTCCGCGAGGCTGATCCGTCTCCGTCCGATGATCGCGAGCATCTCGTCGACGCCGATGTGGTCCGCGGGGGCAAGATTGAATGGACCATCCAGGTCCGCGCCCACAGCGTGGTGCAGGGCGCGAGCAACATCCTCCTCGTGTACGAACTGAAGCGGTGGATCATGACCTCGGACCCCGAAGGCCACCGGCAGCTCGAGCATGTGCGACCACGCGTTGTCCACGTGGGAACCGAACACGATCGCCGGCCTGAACACGGTCATCGTGATGTCGGGGAACTCCTGACGGAACTCCTTGATCACGTATTCGACCTCGAGTTTGTGGGCGGGATACGAGAAGTCGAGGTTGGCTCGAAGTGGCGACTCCTCGGTCAATGGGAAGTCGTTGTCGGGGTGAGCCCCGTAGACGGTTGCGGACGACGTGTAGATGATCTTTTTCACGCCCGCCTCCGCGCTACTCCGAAAGACGTTCTGGCTCCCGGCGACGTTCACATCGCGCATGCGGGACTCGTCTTTGATCGGGTCCATGATGAAAGCCAGGTGGACGACGACGTCAACGCCCGCGAGCCGTTGAGCGAGATACTCATTGCGGATGTCAAGTTGGTCGAACACCAGTTTCTTCGAGGCCGTCTCCGGCTCTCGCAGATCGAAGCCAAGGATGCGTTCGATGCGGTCATCGCCGTCCAGATGCTCGATCAGCCGCCCGGCGAGGTAGCCGGAGGCCCCGGTTACTGCGATCGTGAGCTTGTGAGCGTCGGGCATGACTTCAGAGCGTACTGCGCGACGATGGGGACATGACTCAAGAGCCTTTCGGGGACATCCCCCTGTTCCGGGAGATCCAGAAACTCCTCTCCTCGGGCGACGGACCCATCAACTTCGAGATCGCGCGACAGATCGCGGTTGCGGTCGCGGCGCAGGGCACTGCGGACCGGCCCGTCGAAGCCTCCGACACGAGGGCCTTCGCGGATGCCGTTCACGAGGCGGAGACCCTCATATCCGGCTACACGCGACTTCCACTAGATGAACCCCTTCGCCCGGACGCCATCGGGAGAACGCAGTGGATCTCCACGACGATGGACGGATGGCGGTGGCTGCTCGAACACCTGGCAACCCGCTTCACGGCGGAGCTCGCCCGGCTCGGGGCGGAGGAAGCCGAGGGCGGCGTCAATCCGATGCAGGCGGCAATGGGCCAGATGGGGCCATTGCTCATGGGGATGCAGGTGGGCACCCTGATCGGACATCTATCGAAAGAGGCGCTGGGGAGATACGACTTCCCGATCCCGCGCGAGGACGACGGTCGCTTGTTCTTCGTCGTGCCCAATCTCGACGCCCTGGCCCAGGACTATGGCTTCGATCTTGCGGCGTCTCGGCGCTGGATCGCAGCGCATGACGTGGCGCGCCATCTCGTCATCACTTCCGTGCCGTGGGCGGGCCGTTTCTTCCGGAGCCTGCTGACCGACGTGGTCGATGCGATCGAGATAGACGTCGAGGGTCTCGAGCAGCGCCTGGTGGAGCTTCAGAGTCGCGGCCCGGAGGCGATGCAGGAAGGGATGGGGCAAGACGGCGTCGTTCCCATCGCTTCCACGGAGAAGCATCGCGCCGCGCTCGACCGGATGAGAGCGTTCCTCGCGGTCCTCGAGGGTTACGGGGCCGAGACCATGAGCGTTGTCGGACCGCAGATCGTGCCCGAACACGAAGCGCGCATCGCCGAGGGGATGGCGCGCCAGCAGGCCTCTCCGTCCGAGGGCGAGGCGATGCTGTCCTCGATCCTCGGAGTGTCGCTGGATCGACAACTCGAGGTCTCGGGGGCCACCTTCTGCAAGGCGATCCTCGAGCTTAAGGGCCTGAGCGCGCTCAACCGGGTGTGGGCCGCGCCCGACAACCTGCCCTCGATCGCAGAGGTCAAGGACCCCTTCGTTTGGATCGAGCGGGTCCTCGACCCCTAGTTCTCGGTGGGCGCCGCGAGAGTGAAGAACTCGCCGGTGCCGAACTCCAGCAACCGCTCGATCCCGTAGCGTTCGACGATCTGCCCCAACTGACTCTCGTGCGCGCGCGTGGCCGCCTCTTTCAGTGGCCGCAGTTCCTCCGTCAGCCAGAAATCGATCGCCAGCTCATCGGGCCGCGCCAAGGCCGGCCCGTGCGGCCCCCACACGTCGGTGTCATCCATCACCTCGGGGAACCGCTCTGTCCATTCTGTGCTCATCACGGCGTAGAACAAGCGAGCACCCTGCTTCGCGTATCTCTGGAACGCGGTCGTCGCCCACGCGTACACCGCGATGTGGTCCGGGTGACCAGTCTGCCCGTCCGGTCCGAAGGTCAAGACCGTGTCGGGTTGGTGCGTCTCAAAGATGGGGCGCAGGCGTTCGACTGCTTCTTCCTCGTCGGCGGTCGCGCACGCGCCGTCGCGGTAATCGAGGAAGACTGGCGGGCCGACGCCAAGGGCCGCCAGCGATGCGGTGAGCTCCGCCTCTCGGATATGTGGAATGTCCTTCGGAGGCCATCGGTCGTGATCCTGGCTGCCCTCTTCGCCTCTCGTGGCGGTGACCGACAACACCCTCTGACCGTTCCGCGCGGCGCTCGCCATGATGCCGCCGCTGACATAGTTCTCATCATCGGGGTGCGCCCACACACCCAGGATGTCCCCTAGTGAACCAGCATCATCGATCCGCACGCGTCCTTGATAACCAATGCGGCCTCGATCCGCAACGGCTACGCGGGAAAGACCTCGCCCTCTACCCCACCGTTTTCGATCCACAGGATGCCCATGGAAGGAAAGGGCGCTCGTCTTTTCCAGGTCGGGCTGCCGGGATTGAACAACAGCAACTCCCCGTCGTCCTCGTTGACCGGCATGTGGGAGTGACCGAACACGACGACCCGCGCGTCGGGGAAGCGCTTCTTCAACCGGTCTCGACG
>JALZOM010000101.1 GCA_030913945.1 Actinomycetota bacterium | reverse complement strand
GAAGAGCTCGAGGCGATGGAGGCAGCGGCCAGCGGACCCGCCATGGAGGGTGTCGAGGCCGAAGGCGAGGAGGCCCCCGCGGAGGACGCCGAAGCCGCGGCTCCCGCAGAGGAGACCCCAGCAGATGGAGGCGACGGAGACGACGGAGACGAGGGCTCGGATTCCGAGGGCTAGAACCATCGCCCCGGTCTCTGCCTGATCGTGTCCCGACTGTTCGGCCGCTCGCGGTCCTCCGATCACGAGGAGGGTCGCTGGGTTGTTGTTGGGCTCGGTAACCCCGGCGGCCGGTACGCGAAGACGCGTCACAACATCGGTGTCATTACCATCGAGCTGCTGCTCGAGCGCACCGCCGCCCGTTTCAAGCGACACAAGAGCGGTTGCCTGGTTGCAGAAGCGAACCTCGGTGGTGAACGCGCGGTGATCGCTCGAACGACCTCGTTCATGAACGAATCCGGTCGATCCGTGGGCGAGCTCGTGCGGTGGTACAGGACCGACCCCCGCCGCTTGATCGTGGCGCACGACGAATTGGATATCCCGTTCGGCGAGATCCGGATCAAGGAGGGTGGCGGAACAGCCGGCCATAACGGCCTCGGCTCTCTCGTGTCGCATCTCGGAACGAAGGATTTCAATCGGGTGCGCGTCGGGATCGGCCGTCCTCGAGGAGCTAAGGACGCCGGCGATCATGTGCTGGCCGCGTTCTCGTCGTCCGAGCGCAAAGAGCTCGAGTTCGTGCTGAACGATGCGGCGGCCGCTGTCGAGCGCATCATCGAGGTGGGAGTCGAGCGTGCGATGAACGAGGTCAACACGCGGACAACACCGTGAGATCCGGGCGCACGGCGGCCGCCTTGTTGTTGATGCTCGCGGCTTGCACGGCATCGGCTCCGACTTCCGAGCCCGCCGAGACTCAACGAGAGAGCGACATGCCCGATGAGGGTCGGGCGTCGTGCGAGGGGCTGGGCGCCCTGGTAACCCGCGTTGCCCGTGGCTACGTGCCTTCTTTGTCGCCCGATATCTTGGTGATCCCCCGAGAACCCAATTACGTCGGCCCGCCGACGATGCCGGTGCATTCGGGACCCTGGGACTACCTCGCGCGCGTTCCTCTCGTTCTCTTCGGCCCCGGCCATATCGCGCCCGGGACTTACGACGACCCCGCGACCATGGCCGACCTCGCCCCCACATCCGCGCGATTGATCGACTTCGATGGGTTCCGGGCCCCCGATGGCCGGATCCTGGACGAGGCTCTGAAAGGCCGGTCGGGACCTCCTCGGATCGTGGTGACCGTGGTGTGGGACGGAGGAGGTTGGAACGTACTCCGCAGCCACCCGAAGGCGTGGCCCTTCCTGAAACGATTGATGGATCGAAGCGCCACGTGGCCCAACATGACGATCGGGTCCTCTCCCTCCGTGACCCCGCCCATCCACACGACGCTCGGCAGCGGGGCCTGGCCTCGCCGTCACGGCATCCCCGCCCTGAACATCCGCACCCCTCAGGGGGAGTTCGTGGACCCCATGCTGTTCCTGGACCCGAGCCGCATCCGTCTCCCGACGCTGGCGGACGCCTACGACGAGGCGCGCTCGAACGCACCGGTGGTGGGGTTGCTCGCATCCAGCAACTGGCATCTCGGGATGGTCGGCCACGGCGCGGGTCTTCAAGGGGGCGACCGGGACGAGGTCGTGATCCTGCGGGAGGACGGGTCTCTCGAGACGAATCCGGAGATCTACTCCCTCCCCGCGATCGGTGACACCTCTCGACTCGAGGAGTACACGCGGGCCCTGGACACGAGTGACGGCGAGTCCGATGGCGCGTGGCGGGAACATCCACTCGATGATCCGCTCGTGCGGTACTCGACCCCCGCCCACGTCCGGTATCAGGAGTTCTTGCTCGAAGCCATGCTCACGGCCGGGGATTACGGACGCGACGCCGATCCCGATCTCCTGTTCGTGAACTTCAAGTCGGGAGACGACGCCGGCCATCGTTGGGGCATGACTTCGGCCGAGACGGGCGCTACCCTTCGCGCGATCGACTCAGCCCTTGCTCGCCTGATCCGTTTCCTCGATGCAGAGTTCGGGCGCGATGCATACGTGATGATGCTGACGGCCGATCACGGCCAGACGCCCTACCCCGAGGAGTCCGGTGGATGGCCGGTTGCGGGTGGGCAGTTGAAGGACGATGTCAACGCCGAATTCGACCACTCCGACAACGGGGTCGACCTCGTGGATCGTGTCGTTTCGGCGGGGCTGTACGTCAGAGCGGACGAACTGGACGACGGCGATGCGTCGCTCGAAGACATCGCCGACTGGGTCGCCGGCTACTCGGCTCGGGAGAACCTCGTGGAGGGCGAGTCTCTACCGGAAGGGTGGCGGGGCCGGGGTTCCGAACCCTTGTTCGACGCCGTGCTCGTGGGACGAAAGGTCGCCGGACGCTCCTGCGCGGCCGGGTGACGTCCCATCACCTCGTAGACTGGCTCGGTTCGTGGCATCTCTAGCTCCCCTACTCGAATTACTCCCGGACGAGCGCGTTCGCGCTCTCCTAGACGCGCGCGCCGCAGCGGTGGTTCCGGAGCCGGCGCGGCCCTTCCTACTGGCTGCCCTCGTCTCTCATCTGGAACGACCCGTCCTGGCGATCGTCGGGCGGGCAGAGGAGGCCGACAATCTCGCCCGCGATATCCAGGCGTTCAGCGGCCGGCGTGGAGCCGAGGTGTTCCCCGGCTGGGAGGTGCTGCCGGGCGAGCCTGTGTCTCCCTCGATCGAGACGATGGGACGGCGGCTCGAAGTCCTGCACCGGCTGCGGGGGGGCCAGCTCTTCGTGGTCGTCACCACAGCCCAAGGAGCCACGCAACTCGTCGCTCCTCCGCGCGCCAACGTTGAGGTTCTCACCCTGCGCTCCGGTTCCGAGATCCCCGATGACCTCCCGCAACAGCTCGTGGACCTCGGCTACGAACGCAACTACATGGTGGAGCGTCGGGGGGAGTTCGCCGTAAGGGGCGGCATCGTGGACGTCTTCGCGCCGGGGGCCGAGCGACCGGTGCGTGCCGAGTTGTGGGGTGACGAGGTGAGCTCCTTGAGGGAGTTTGCCCTCGCATCCCAACGTTCGCTGGACGAGATCGAGCTGGCCGACATCCCCCCCTGTCGCGAGCTCATGTCGGACCCCACCACGCAGGCGCGGGCGGCGGAGTTGCTGGAAGAGCATGACGACCCGGCTCTGGCGCAACTGGCGGAGGGCGTGCTGGTGGCCGGGGCCGAGCGGCTCCTACCGTTGCTCGTTGGCGGTCTCCAACCGCTGATGTCCTTGTTCCCAGACGGATCCCCTGCGGTGATCCTCGAGCCAAAGCGCGTGCGCGACCGGGCCGACGAGATCATTGAACAGGTCGAAGAATGGGGCCGAATCTCCGGCTCGAAGGAACGTCACTACGCCCCTCTTGACGAGACCTTGGCGCGGGCTTCCAAAGTTGTGCTGTTGTCCAGCTTCGTCGAAGCGGGCGCCGAACCCGTCCCGGCCGAGACGTGGACGGCCATGGCCGGCAAGCCGGAGCAACTAGTGAGCAGGTTGCGAGAGCTCGTGGGGATCGGGTACCGCGCCGTGGTTGCGGCCAGCCTCCCCGAGACGGCCGAGCGCCTCGCTTCGAACCTCCGTGAGTCGGGGCTCGATTTCTCTGTGTCGGAGACGGCGCCGACGGCGGCGTCCGAAGCGATCGGAACCGTGGTGGTCGCCGAGCTGCAGCGTGGGTTCGTGTTGCCGTGGGCGCAACTCGCCCTGGTAGCCGAATCTGACATCACTGGACGAAGGTCCGGCGCTGCTCGGCGCCGCATCCAGGCGCGACGGAGGGCTATCTCGGGACCGCTCGATCTTGCGGACGGGGATCTCGTCGTCCACGAGCTCCACGGTATCGGACGCTACGTCGGCATGGTCGACCGCGATCTGCTGGGCGTTCATCGCGAGTACCTGGTGATCGAGTACGCGCGCGGAGACCGCCTCTATGTCCCCTCTGACCAGATAGACCTCGTCTCGAAGTACGTGGGGGGGGAGGCGCCGAAGATCAATCGGTTGGGTTCGAACGAGTGGGGCAAGACAAAGTCGCGAGTTCGTCGGAAGGCGCGCGAGATCGCCGCCGAGCTCGTGATCCTCTACGCGAAGCGGATGGCTTCCAAAGGAGTTGCTTTTGGACCGGATACTCCGTGGCAGAGGGAGCTCGAGGATTCCTTTCCCTACGAGGAGACTCCCGATCAACTGCGCGCGGTGGACGAGGTCAAAGACGACATGGAAACCGCGACGCCGATGGACCGACTCGTCTGCGGAGACGTGGGCTACGGGAAGACCGAGATAGCTGTGCGCGCTGCCTTCAAGGCCGTGGCCGCCGGCAAACAGGTAGCCGTCCTGGTTCCGACCACGATCCTCGCCCAGCAACACCACGCCACGTTCGTCGAGCGCTTCCGTCACTTTCCGGTGCGCGTCGAGATGCTCTCACGCTTCCTGTCCGCAGGCGAAGCGAAGAAGGTCATCGAGGACGTGGGAATGGGGTCCGTGGAAGTCATCATCGGGACGCACCGGCTGTTGCAGAAAGATGTCCAGTTCTCGGATCTTGGCCTCGTCATCGTGGACGAGGAGCAGCGCTTCGGGGTCGAGCAGAAGGAGAAGCTCAAGTCGCTTCGAGCAAGCGTGGACGTGTTGACGCTGACGGCCACGCCCATTCCAAGAACGCTCGAGATGGCGATGTCGGGGATACGCGACATGTCGATCGTGGACACCCCTCCGGAGAACCGGCACCCTGTCGTTACGTTCGTCGGCGAGATCGCCGATGACATCATCATCTCAGCGATCAGGCGCGAGCTGCTTCGCGATGGTCAGATCTTTTACGTTCACCATCGGGTCGCCACGATCGACCACGTCGCCGGCCGCATCCGGGACCTGGTCCCCGAGGCACGGGTGGGAGTAGCGCACGGACAGATGGACGAGCGCGTCTTGGAGCAGACGATGCTCGATTTCGGAGAAGCCAAAACGAACGTTCTCGTCTGCACCACCATCATCGAGTCCGGTCTCGACATCCCCACGGTGAATACGTTGATCGTCGAGCGAGCAGATCTTCTCGGCCTGTCGCAGATGTATCAATTGCGCGGTCGCGTGGGCCGGGCCCACGAACGCGCGTATGCCTATCTCTTCTTCCCGCCCGACCGGTCGTTGACTGAGGCTGCGCACGAGCGATTGAAGACCATCGGTGAGCACACGGGTTTGGGCTCCGGCTTCCGCATCGCGATGCGCGATCTCGAGATCAGGGGGGCCGGGAACCTGCTGGGAGCCGAGCAACATGGTCATATCTCCGAGGTCGGCTTCGACCTCTACGTGAAGCTGGTCGCAGCCGCGGTCGACGAGGCGAAAGGTCAGCCGTGGCAAGAGGATCTCGGCGTCCGGATCGACCTTCCGCTGCAAGCTTTCATCCCCAAGTCGTTCGTGGCGGACGAGAACCTCAGGCTCGAGGCGTATAGACGGATCGCATCGGCGCGCGATGCCGATGACCTCGGCGAGGCTCGGTCGGAGCTCGAGGATCGTTATGGCGCACCGGTCCCGCGCCCGGTGGAGGCGCTGTTCGAGCTGGCGGCCCTCAGAAGACTGATGACCTCGGCGGGTATCGAGGAGGCGGCGACGGTGGCGCGCAATCTCCGGATCCGCCCCCTCGAGCTGGAGGATTCCAAACAGATCCGGCTGCAGCGTTTGATCCCGCAGGCGACGTGGAAGCCGGAGAACCGCACCCTGCTGATCCCCGAGCGGTTCGTCCCCAAAGAGGGCGTCGTGATGTGGGTGACCGATCTTCTCCAGCAGTTAACCTCGGCGGCATGAAGCGAACGACGCTGGCCGTGCTCTGCTTGACTTTGTTCGCCGCGGGATGCGCGGATCTCTTGGAGCCCGCCGCCGCGGTGGTGGGCGGCGAAAAGATCCCGGAGTCTCAGCTGAACGCAGCGGTTGAAAAGTTCGAGGACACCGAATGTCCGCTGCTGGAAGAGCAGGGCGTCGAACCGCAGGAGGGCGCGCGCCAGCTGGAACAGAGGCTCCTATCGGATCTCATCCGGCGCCACGTACTGGAGGCGGAGGCCCGGGAGCTCGACGTCGAGCTACCCACAAGCGAAGCCGTAACGGAAGAGATCGATCTGGTAAAAGCCGAGTTTGCAACCCCCGAGGAGTTCGAGCAGGAACTGGTCAACCAGTGCGTGACCGAGCGACAGGTTCGAGACATCACCTACCTGCGAAAGCTGGAAGAAGCCGTGCGGGTGGAAGCGACCGCCGATGTCTCTCCTTCGGATGAGGACCTTCGAGATTTCTACAACGAGAACGTCGATCAGTTCCAGGAGACGCGCGTTGCTCACATCGTCGTGACCAACCTCCCGACCGCGAAGAAGCTTGCTTCTCAGCTCCAAGCTGCGCCCACGGGTCGGGTCGACAAGCTGTTCGAGAAGCTCGCTCGGGAGAACTCGCTCGATGTTGCTACGGGCAAACAGGGGGGCGACCTCGGCTACGTCGATCCCCAGACCGCGGCTCCCCAGATCCTCGCGACCATCCAGGAGCTGGACGAAGGACAGATCTCCGACCCCGTCCAGACGCAAGAAGGCTACGAGATCATCCGGCTGACCGGCAAACGCGTCATGCCCTTCGAAGCCGCACGCCCGCGTATCGAGGAAGAGCTGGGGGGCCAGGAGATCGATGCGGCCTGGCTCCGGTGGCTCGTTGACGCATACAACGGGGCGGACATCAAGGTGAACCCGCGCTATGGGCAGCTCGATCCCGAAAGCCAGACGGTGGTCAACACAGGGCTCGGCGATGTGCCGGGCGCGGATCTTCAACCGACGCCGTCCCTCACGCCGACCCCTGCGACCCAGCCAACACCCTGACGTCCTAGTGCCACTGCTGGTCGTTCCCGTTGCTCCCGCCGAGACCAACCTGCTGACGCTCGGCGAATGGGATTCGCTCATCGCGGCGGAGAAGGTGTTCTTCGAGCGCGCCGACCATCCCTTGATCGAGCGCCTCGTTGCCGCAGGGGTGAACGCGGGCTCGTTCGACGACGAGCCCGACGCGGGCTGGTCGGGAAAGGTTCTGGTGGCGGATCCTGCATCTCCTCGTGTGATCGAGCTCGCGCGCGCCGGAGCGGAGGTGAGCGCGGGGCCCGCTACCGCTCCCGATGATCTATCGGCCGCTATCGCTGCGCCGCTGGTGCGCCGCGCTGCTTCGGCCCTCGCCGGCCTCGCGGTCGTCATGGCGCGACTCCGTAGTGAGGATGGCTGTCCGTGGGACCGCGAGCAGGATCACGAGTCCCTGAAGGTGCACCTCCTCGAAGAGGCATACGAGGTCATCGACGCGATCGATCGCGAGCAGACGGGGGACGACCTGGAGGAAGAGTTGGGCGACGTGTTGCTCCAGGTTGCCTTCCACGCTCGGATGGCGGAACAGGGGGGCCGGTTCGACCTCGCCGACGTGGCAACCGGGATCGTGAACAAGCTGATCAATCGCCATCCGCACGTATTCGGCGATGTGGCCGTCTCGGGTCCCGGCGAAGTGCTCGAGAACTGGGCCGCGATCAAGACGACCGAGAAGCGACGAACCGACCCGTTCGAGGGGATCCCGGTCGCACTTCCGGCGCTGCTCGCCGCGTACACGACCCAGAAGCGAGCGGCCGCTCTCGGGTTCGAGGCGGACGCGGATGGGGCGCGCGATCGTGTCGATGCGGCGCTGGCGGCCCCTCTCGAAGCCGAGGGCCTGGGCCAGGCGCTGTTCTGGCTGGTCGCTCTCGCCCGGGCACGGGGCCTGGATCCGGAGGACGCGCTCAGGAAGGCGACCGTCAGGTTCCGTTCGACGCAGTAGTTGCCTGGTATAAAGCTGTTACTCATGTTGAAGGAGTAAACCTATGAGCGAAATCGTCCAGATCCGCGCCCTCCAGATCCTCGACTCACGGGGGAACCCCACGGTCGAGGTCGAGGCGCGCCTCGACAGTGGCGCGACCGGCCGCGCCGGCGTGCCGTCCGGGGCGTCCACGGGGGCGGGCGAGGCCGTGGAGCTGCGGGACGGCGGGGATCGCTACCGGGGCAGGGGCGTGACCCAGGCGGTGGCGAACGTCAACGAGACGCTCGGTCCTCAGCTCCTGGGACTGGATGCGCTCGAGCAACGGGCGATCGACACGCTGATGATCGACCTCGACGGAACCGGCGACAAGGGAAAGCTCGGAGCCAATTCCATCCTGGGCATCTCGCTCGCGGTGGCGAAGGCGGCCGCGATCGAGCTAGACGTCCCGCTCTTCCGGTACCTGGGGGGGCCGGACGCGCACATCCTGCCGGTTCCATTGCTGAATGTGATCAACGGTGGCGCCCACGCGGACAACGCTCTCGATTTTCAGGAGTTCATGCTCGCGCCCGTTGGCGCAGCTTCTTTCGCGGAGGCGATGGAATGGGGTTCGGATACCTATCACTCGCTCAAGGGCAAACTCGACAAGAGTGGGCTCTCTACCGGGGTCGGTGACGAGGGCGGCTTCGCGCCGAACCTGCGCGCCAACTCCGAGGCCGTCGAGTTGCTGGTCGAGGCGATCTCGGGCGCGGGTTACGAACCGGGCCGAGACATCTCGATCGCGATCGACCCCGCCGTGTCCGAGATCAAAGAGGGGGAGCACTACGTCCTCGCCTCGGAGGACCGGCGCCTGTCGAGTGAGGAACTGGCGTCCTTCTGGGGCGAGTGGGTCGACCGCTATCCGATCGTTTCCATCGAAGACGGGATGGACGAGGACGATTGGCAGGGGTGGAAGGCGCTCACGGACGCCGTCGGCGACAAGGTGCAGTTGGTGGGGGACGATCTCTTCGTCACGAACCAGGAGATCCTCGAGCGCGGCATCCGTGAGGGCGTCGCCAATTCGATCCTTGTGAAGCCGAACCAGATCGGTACTTTGACCGAGACCCTCGAATGCGTTCGCACCGCGCACCGTGCTGCGTACACCACCGTTATCTCGCATCGCTCCGGCGAGACCGAGGATGCGACTGTTGCCGACATCGCCGTCGGAACGAACGCCGGCCAGATCAAGACGGGCGCGCCTGCGCGGGGCGAGCGGACGGCAAAGTACAACCAGCTGCTGCGGATCGAGGCGATGCTGGGGGACGCGGCCCGCTATCCGGGACCGCGCGCCTATCCGAGGTCCACGTTCGCGTGAGAGCCGCCGCCGATTCCGGTCGCACACGTTTGGGTTTCGGGCCTCAGGCCGTGGTCCTTCTATTGATCCTGCTCATCCTGTGCCTTGCCGGAGCCATGCTGATCGAACCCACCCGCCAGTTGTTGGAGCAGCGACAGCGCATCGCGGGGGTGACCCAGGACCTCCGGCAACTCCGTTCCTCCAACAAACATCTGGATAAGCGGATCGAACGCCTCAACGATCCGGACTATCTCGAGCAACAAGCCCGCGAACAGATCGGGCTCGTCAGGCCAGGCGAGGTGACCTACCGCGTCATGCCCCCCGCAAGGACCGAGCGCCAAGGGCTCGTCCGTAAGAAGGCCGCGGTTACGGCGGAGGAGCAACCCCAAAGCTGGCTCGAGCGGCTGGCAAGTTTCATCGGGTTCTAAATTAGGTTGGGGTCATGGCTACAGGGGTTGTGTGATGGTGCTCGCGCATTCTCCGGGCGACCAGAGGATTGTTGAGTCTCAGCTCGGCCGGCCCACTCGAGGTGCCTGGGCCGTCGCACGGCGGTGTCATCTCGGGGTGCCGATGGTCATTGAGATCGCCCCCCGGCTCGAGGATGGGTCGCCGTTTCCGACGCTGTACTGGCTCACGTGTCCGATCCTGGTCAAGCGGATGAGTCATCTCGAGGCTGCGGGAGAGCTGACTTC
Organism: Actinomycetota bacterium; assembly: GCA_030913945.1. Classification (GTDB taxonomy): domain Bacteria; phylum Actinomycetota; class CADDZG01; order CADDZG01; family WHSQ01; genus JACCXF01. The sequence goes on along the minus strand of JALZOM010000101.1, from coordinate 6,031 downwards.
GCTAACGCAACGTCTGGCCGCGGAACCCCGGCTGCAGGAGAGGTTGGCGGGCGCCCTCGAACGATATCGTGCGCGCCGAGACGCACACGAGGTCATCATCGAGTCGGGTGGGCCCCCCGGCGGCGGACCAGAGCGAGTCAAGTGCCTGCATTCTCATGCTGCCCACGAACTCGCATCCCCTCCGAACCCGATCGGATCGTTAGCGGTTGCGGAAGTGGGGTGGCCGGACTGCATCCGGCCCTGCGTGGAGCTCGATAAGGAATGAGGGTCGCGGCGATCGACGTCGGAACCAATTCCACGAGGTTGCTGGTCGCCCAGGAGCAGCCGGGAGGATTCCGATCGCTCGATCGGCGGATGACGATCACGCGCCTGGGCGAAGGCGTGAACGAGCGCCGGGCGCTTGCGCCCGAAGCACTTAAGCGAACCTTCTCGACCATCGCGGACTACGCCGCCGTCTGCGGCGAGTATGAGGTCGAACGCCTGCGCGTCACTGGCACCTCTGCCGTGCGAGACGCGCGCAACCGCGTCGACTTTTTCGTTGGTGTCGAACGCCTCACCGGGCAGAAACCCGATCTACTTTCAGGTGAAGAAGAAGCTCGGGCGACGTTCCGCGGAGTTGTCTCGGACTTGGGGCGCGACGATGATCCCATCCTGGTGGTCGACATCGGCGGCGGATCCACGGAGCTGGTGGCGGGGACCGACGTACCTCAGGATCTCGTCTCTCTGGACATCGGGTGCGTGCGGATGCTCGAGAAGCATCTCCATTCTGATCCACCAACCGAGGAGGAGCTACACGCTCTACGGGATGACGTGTTGCGTGAGCTCACCGGCGCGAGATCGAGGTTGACGGTGGCACCGGGGGCCAGGCTCGTGGGCGTTGCCGGGACCGTCACCCAGTTAGCAACCTTGAAGGTCGGCCTTCCCATCTACGATCCCGACGTTACTCACCACATGGTCATGTCCCACGGTGACGTTCGTCTCCTGTCGAAGAGGCTGGCGTCACTGCCCTACGACAAGCGCAGTCGGATCAAGGGCCTCGAAGCGGGTCGGGTCGACGTGATCGTGGCTGGTGCGCAGATCCTCTTGCAGGTCATGGAGGTCTTCGATGCGGCGGAGGTGCTCGTCTCGGAGAAGGACATCCTCGACGGCCTGGTGATGGGCCTGCTAGACCCCCCCTGAGCCCGGCTATCCCTCCAGCCGGACGCGCCGCCGAACCGACCTCGTCGCCGTGGGCCGGCCGCAGTAACGAGACCGGCTCCCTACCAGGCGTAATCCTCGGGGGCTGGATCGTGTCCGGGCCAGATCTCGTCGAGCGCAGTCAGTTCTTCATCCCCGAGCTCGATCTCGAGGGCGCGCTGCGAACCGTCGAGCTGCTGTTTCGTCCTGGGTCCGATGATCGGTGCGGTGACGGCCGGCTGGTGCAATAGCCATGCGATCCCCACGTCCGCCGGCTGCTCGCCGAGCTCGGCGCAGAACTTCTCGTACCTCTCCACCTGTGACTGGTGCTCCTCGAGGAACTCCGCCGAGCGGCCGCTCCTGCGACGGCTTTCCTCTTGCTGCTTCGCCAGTACACCGGCGAGCATCCCGCCGTGTAGCGGGCTCCAGGGGATGACGCCCAATCCGTAGTCCTCGCACGCGGGCAGGACCTCGAGCTCGACCTGCCGGTGCGCCAGGTTGTAGATGGACTGCTCGGAGGTGAGGCCCATGAAACCGAGCCGGTCCGCAGCCTCCTGCGCCTTTGCGATATGCCATCCCGCGAAGTTGCTGGAGCCGGCGTAGATGATCTTGCCCTGCTGGCGCAAGATCGCCATCGCCTCCCAGATCTCCTCCCACGGGGTGGTCCGGTCGATGTGGTGCATCTGATAGAGGTCGATGTGGTCCGTCTGAAGCCGCTTGAGTGACGCGTCACAGGCCTTGCGTATGTTCAGAGCTGAGAGGAACGTGTCGTTCGGCCAGTCGCTCATCGAGCCGTACAGCTTCGTGGCGATGACCGTGCGTTCTCGGCGCCCGCCACCCTGAGCGAACCAGCGCCCGACTATCTGCTCGGTGATGCCTTCGCCCTTCTTCCATCCGTAGACGTTGGCGGTGTCGAAGAAGTTCAAGCCCAATTCGTGCGCCCGGTCCATGATCGAGTGGGAGTCTTCTTCGGAGGTCTCCGGGCCGAAGTTCATGGTGCCGAGGCAGAGCCTCGAGACCTGGAGCCCGCTGCGACCGAGATGTTTGTATTCGATGACGACCTCCTCCGTTGTCTGTGGGGAGAACCTAGCAGGGGTGCGACATAGCGCCGGCACAAGCGGCATGGCTCGCGCCGGCCGATCTCTCGAGGGTTCGCGGTAGCCTCCAGACGATGACTCACGACAGGTTCGCCTGGGAACCGACGGCCGACTACATCGAGAACGCGAACGTGACGAGGCTGATGCGCGCCCATGGGATCGATGATTTTCATGACCTCGTGGAGCGTTCGCAGGACGACATCGAGTGGTTCTGGGACGTGGCCATCAAGGACCTGGGGATCGAATTCTTCACGCCGTATGAGCGGATACTCGACGCGTCCGCGGGTCCCGAATGGCCGAAGTGGTTCGTCGGCGCCACCGTCAACCTGACCTATAACTGCGTTGACCGGCATGCCAACGCGACGCCGGACGCCCCCGCCATCATCTGGGAAGGCGAGGAGGGCGCCACCCGAACGATCGACTACGCGCAGCTCGAGTCGGATGTGAACCGGGTCGCCAACGGGCTGAAAGAGCTGGGGGTGGGCGTCGGGGACGCGATCGGCGTCTACATGCCTATGGTCCCCGAGGCGGTCGTGGCCGCCTACGCGGCTGCGAAGATCGGCGCGATCTACCTGCCTATCTTCTCCGGTTTCGGTGCCCCGGCCATAGCAACGCGGCTTCAGGATTCCGGCGCAAAGGTTCTGATCGCGGCGGACGGGTTCTACCGGCGCGGTAGGAAGGTGTCGATGAAGGCGACGGCGGATGAGGCTGTGGAGCAGTCTCCCTCCGTCGAGCATGTCGTGGTCTTCCGTCGGTTTCCCGACGACGAATGCGCGTTCGGCCCGAAGGACCTGTCATGGGAGGACGCGTTCGGTCGCCGATCCCCCCAGCTGGATGCACCGCAGCTGGACCCCGAAACCCCATTCATGATCGCCTATACCTCCGGTACAACTGGTAAGCCGAAGGGAAGCGTGCATGTACACGGAGGCTTTCTGGTCAAGATCACCCAGGAGGTCGCGTACCAGCTCGACATCAAACAGGACGAGGTCCTGTACTGGGTCACCGACATGGGCTGGATCATGGGTCCGCTCGAGATGGTCGGTGGCCATGCGGCTGGCGCGGCGGTGTTGATGTACGAAGGCGCGCCGAACTACCCGAAGCCGGACCGTCTGTGGGCCATGTGCGCGCGGCATGGTGTGACGATCCTGGGTGTGTCTCCGACCCTTGTCAGGGCCTTGATGCCGGCGGGCGAGGAAGTGGTCCAGGCGCACGATCTGTCCACGTTACGGATCCTCGCTTCGACCGGCGAGCCCTGGAATCCAGAGCCCTATCGGTGGTTCGCCAGGGTCGTCGGCGGAGACCGGTGCCCGATCATGAATCTTTCCGGCGGGACGGAGGTCGGCGCCTGCTTCCTCGGGGCATCCCCCGTGATCCCCACGAAGGTTTGCTCTCTCGGCACGCCCTCTCTGGGGATGGCGATGGATGTTTTCGACCCCGAGGGTGAACCTGTGCGCGGAGAGGTCGGAGAGCTCGTTTGCACCAAGCCGTGGCCCGCGCAAACGCGTGGCTTCTGGGGGGCAGAGGAGCGCTATCTGGACACGTACTGGTCGCGGTGGCCCGGCGTATGGGTGCACGGTGACTGGGCTTCGATCGATGAAGACGGCTTCTGGTTCTTGCACGGACGCTCGGATGACACCCTCAACATCGCGGGGAAGCGGATCGGTCCGGCCGAGTTCGAGTCGGCGGCGGTGGATCACCCCGACGTGATCGAGTGCGCGGCGGTCGGTATCCCCGACGAGGTCAAAGGAACGGCCGTGTGGTGTTTCTGCATCCTCCGCCCCGGCGCGCATCCCGGCGATGAGCTGGCCTCCGCCATCAAGAAGGTCATCTCGAGAGAGTTGGGCAAGGCTTTCGCCCCGGCTGCCATCCTGTTCGTCGAAGAGCTACCCAAGACGCGCTCCGCCAAGATCTTGAGGCGAGCGATCCGCGCGAAAGTGCTGGGTGAGGACCCCGGAGACATGTCCTCGCTCGAGAACCCGAGCGCTCTAGAGGCGATCGAGAAGTCGCTGCCATGACCGTCATCTACCTCGTGCGCCATGGCGTGACGTCCCACACCGGGCACAAGCTGTCGGGATGGATGCCGGACGTCCACCTGACCGACAAGGGGAGGGCTCAGGCGGAGGCGGTTGCCGACCGACTGGTGTCGGTGCCGTTCAAAGCGGTCTACTCCAGCCCGATCGACCGAACCATGGAGACTGCGCGCCCCATCGCCGCCCGTCACGGTCTTCCCGTCCGCTCGCGCCGCCACATCGGCGAGGTCGAGTTCGGCAGATGGGAGGACCGGTCGTTCAAGACCTTGCGGCGGACCAAGCTCTGGGGCAGGGTGCAGCGGTTCCCGTCCGGAGCCCGTTTCCCCGAAGGCGAGACGTTGCGCGAGGTCCAGGTGCGTGCCGTGGACGAGATCGAGCGGATCCGCGCGGAACACCCTCGGGGCGCGGTTTGTTGTGTCTCTCATGCGGATGTCATCAAGTTGGTACTGGCCCACTACATGGGTCTTCACCTCGATCTCTTCCAGCGTCTGGACGTGGGTCCCGCGTCCACTTCGGTGATCGCGGTCAGTGAGGACGGTCCCATGGTGCTGGCCATGAACGTCCCGTCTCCGTTGCCCGAGGGTCCCTCGTGAACGGTTCGTCTTTCGCGCCCGAGATTTTCACGGCGGACTACGTCGGCAAACCCGGCGAGCGCACCTTCTACCTTCAAGCAAGAGCGGTTTCGAGCGCCCATACGTACGTCGCCGAGAAACAGCAGATCTCCGTTCTTGCGGAGAAGTTGAAGGAGCTTCTGCTGATGGTGGATTCTAACGACACGGTTGGGTCGGCCGTTCCGGAACGCGATCCCGCGCTTGCGATCACGGAGCCCGTCGAACCCGAAGCCCGCCTGGGCGCCATCGGACTCGCCTTCGAGGAAGCAGAAGATGCCGTCATCGTCTTTCTTCAGCCGGCGGATGACGCGGAGGTCGAGGAAGCCGAGGATGATACCGGCGAGGAAGAGTTCGAGCTGAGGATCAACCTGCGTCGCGACCAGGCAAGATCGTTCGTGCTTCATGTAGCCGCCATCGTTTCCGAGGGTCGCCCGACCTGCCAGCTGTGCGGACTGCCGATGGATCCGGAAGGCCATCGATGCCCGGCCTCGAACGGCCACCGTTTGGGAAGTTGACGATCGTGCCTTCAGCGTTGCCGGCGATTGAAAAGACCCTCGAGACTCTGCGGAGCGGAGAGATCGACGTCCTCGGCCACCTTCCGTACTCCTCGAACTACGTTTTCCTCGCCCGGCTCCAACATTCTGACCACGATGTGCTGGCCGTTTACAAGCCGCAACGGGGGGAGCAACCTCTGTGGGACTTTCCCGAGGGAACGCTGGCGGCGAGAGAAGTGGGTGCCTTCGTCGTCAGCGAGGCCGCGGGGTGGGGACTGGTTCCCCCCACGGTGCTGCGCGACGACGCGCCTATTGGGCCAGGATCATTTCAGGAATTCATCGAGCACGATCCCGAGCGCCAATTCTTCACGCTTGCGGAGGAACGGTTCGATGAGTTCAGGGCCTTCGCGGCGCTGGATGCCGTGATCAACAACGCCGACCGTAAGGGCGGACACGTTCTCGAGGATCCAGATCGCCGGCTCTGGGGAGTCGATCACGGTCTGTCTTTCAACCTCGCCCCGAAACTCCGCACGGTCATCTGGGCTTTCGCTGGAGAGCCGATCGACGCCCCCAACCGGCAGCTCATCGAGTCGCTCGCCACTGGGTTCTCGACTCAGGAGGGG
>JALZOM010000081.1 GCA_030913945.1 Actinomycetota bacterium | reverse complement strand
CCCCGTGGCCGGTCGCTTGCGAGGTGGATCCGGGATCGTTCACGGGAACATCGTTTGAAGGTCGACGATCGCGCCGCGTGGGCGCTGATCGATTCGGTCGGAACCGATCTCCGTGACCTCGACGCGGGATTGTCTCAACTGGCCACCGCTCTCGGTGGAAACTCGACCGTTGGGGTTGCGGATGTGCACCGTGCTTTCCCGCGCCTGGCCGACGAACGCATCTATGTTTTCACCGATGCCGTGGGCGAACGGAAGTTGGCGCCGGCGATGGGAGCCTTGCGAAGGTTGTTGCAGCAGGGGGACGAGCCGCTGATGGTCTTCGGAGCCCTGACGGCGCATATGCGGCGGGTGCTCGTGGCGCGAGGTTCCGGAGCAACCGGGGGAGTCAAGGCGGTGGGGGATGCTCTGGGCCTTCCGGATTGGCGGGCCGAGCGGCTGTATCGCCAGGCGCGCGCCTACCGCGAGGAAGAGCTCGTGAGGGTGATGGAGGTGCTGGCGACCACCGACGTCGAGATGAAGGGGGGCGATCTACCGCCCGACATGGCGCTCGAACGCGCCGTCGTTCAGATCGTGGACGGAGCTTGAGCGGGTTCGGTTGTTGTTAGAGGCTCTTTAGCTTCTTGGCGAGCCGGGACTTCTTGTTCGCCGCCTTGTTCTTGTGGATGATGCCCTTCGCGGCGGCCTTGTCGAGTTCGCGAGCGGTTGTCTCATAGGCCTCGCGGGCCTTTTCCGCGTCGCCGCCGGCGACCACCTCATCGAAGTTACGCGAGCGAGTCTTGAGAAGACTCCGCACGCTCTTATTACGAGCGCGCTGCTGGTCGTTCTGACGGTTCCGCTTGATCTGACTCTTGATGTTGGCCATGAGTGAGGAGAATCGCTCCTGAAGTGGGGGTGGACAGCGGCCAAGGATAGCAGAACCCCTTGCTACCCTCATCTCATGGATCAAGCCCATCAGCGGGCCATAGCCGTGATCGCTCACATCGACCACGGGAAGAGCACCCTCTCGGACCGCCTCCTTCAGCTTACGGGGACGGTCTCGGACCGCGACATGAGGGAGCAGTTCCTCGATCGTATGGATCTCGAGCGGGAACGGGGCATCACGATCAAGGCAGCAGCCGTTCGCATGGAGTACGCCGCGAACGACGGGAAGCGCTACGAGGTCAACCTGATCGATACGCCGGGGCACGTGGACTTCGGCTACGAGGTCTCGCGCTCGCTGGCGGCCTGCGATGGAGTCCTGCTGCTGGTCGATGCGGCTCAGGGCATCGAGGCCCAAACCCTGACGAATCTCTACCTGGCGGTCGACTCAGGTCTCGAGATCATCCCGATCCTCAACAAGATCGATCTTCCGGCGGCCCAACCCGACAAGTATGCGGAAGAGCTGGCGGCATTGATCGGCGGTAACCCGGATGAGGTGCTGCGTATCTCAGCGAAGACCGGCGTGGGCGTACCCGAGGTGCTCGAAGCGATCGTTGAGAAGGTCCCGGCCCCCACCGGCGACCCAAACGGACCATTGCGCGCGCTGGTGTTCGACTCGATCTACGACTCCTTTCGGGGAGTCATCGCCTACCTGCGCGTCGTGGACGGGCGCTTGACCTCCCGTCAGCAGGTCCGGTTCATGGCGGCCGGACTGGATGTCGACGCGGACGAGATCGGGGTGATGTCACCCGACGCCCAGGCGGTTGAGCTCCTCGACACGGGCGAGGTGGGCTATCTCATCTCCGGTATCAAGGACGTGGGCCTGGCGAAAGTCGGTGACACGGTCACCGTGCGACCCGGATCGGCGGCAACCGCGCTACCCGGATATCGCGAGCCGAAGCCGATGGTCTACGCCGGCATCTACCCCACCGAGGGCGACGATTTCCCACTCCTGAGAGACGCCCTCGACAAGTTGAAGCTCAACGACGCCGCGCTCACATACGAACCCGAATCGTCCGGAGCCCTCGGGTTCGGTTTCCGTTGCGGTTTCCTCGGACTCCTCCACATGGAGATCGTCCGTGAACGACTCGAGCGAGAGTTCGGTTTGTCTTTGATCGCGACGGCGCCGTCGGTCGGCTACGAGATCGAGCTAACGGACGGTGTGAAGAAGGTAGTGCGCAACCCGACCGACATGCCCGATCCCAGTCAGATACTCGAGATCCAAGAGCCGTATGTTTCCGTCATGATCGTGACTCCAACCGAGTTCGTGGGGACGGTCATGCAGTTATGCCAGGAACGACGGGGTGAACTGAAAGAGATGCACTACCTCTCTACAGAGCGCGTCGAGATCCGCTACAAGATGCCGCTCGGCGAGATCATCTTCGACTTCTTCGATCGCCTAAAGAGCCTCACGAAGGGTTACGCCAGTCTCGACTACGAGCCTGCAGGCCTCTACGGTTCGAGTCTCGTGCGGGTCGACGTCTTGTTGAACCAGCAACCGGTAGACGCCTTCTCCACCATCGTCCACCGCGACAAGGCATACGACTACGGGAAGACGATGACCGAGCGACTCCGGAAGCTGATCCCGAGACAGTTATTCGACGTTCCGATCCAAGCCGCCATCGGCTCGCGGATCATCGCTCGCGAGACGGTTAAGGCGAAGCGGAAGGACGTACTTGCGAAATGCTACGGGGGGGACGTCTCGCGCAAGCGTAAACTGCTCGAACGCCAGAAGGAAGGGAAACGGCGGATGAAGCAGATCGGGTCGGTCGAGGTGCCTCAATCGGCCTTCATCGAAGCATTGCGGGTCGACGTTGATGGGAGCAAAACGTGAGCTCCGTCGCGTTCGCCGGCCGTACCGGTGAATGGCTCGAGTCGCCGGGCTTCGGGGCTTACGTTCACATCCCGTTCTGTCGGCATAGGTGTCACTACTGTGACTTCAACACCTACTCCGGTTTGGAGGACCAGTACGAGGTCTACGTGGAAGCACTCGTTGCCGACATCCTTAGGTGGGAGGGGCCGGCTCCGATGGCATCATCCGTCTTCTTCGGTGGTGGCACTCCGACATTGCTCCCCGTGGGTTCCCTGGCTCGCATCCTGGCGGCGGTGCGCGACCGGTTCGGGTGCGCGCCCGACGCCGAGGTCACTATCGAGGCCAATCCCGAGGGCACCGGCGAGAAGGTGTTCGCGGGCCTACTGGACGCCGGCTTCAACCGCGTGTCCTTCGGTATCCAGTCGCTCGTTCCATCGGTCCTGACCGGCCTGGGGAGGATGCACTCTCCGGCCACCGCGCTCCGCGCCATCGCTGCCGCTCGGGCTGCGGGCTTCGACGATGTGAACGCGGATCTGATCTACGGCTCTCCGTGGGAGTCCACGTCCGACTGGCGCGTCTCACTCGAGGGCATCGTCGAGGCGGAGCCGAACCACGTGTCCGCTTACGCGCTAACGATCGAGGAGGGAACCCCCCTGGCGACCCTTGTCGCAACGGGCAGGGTGCCCGACGTAGATCCGGACCTGCAGGCGGATCGTCACGGCACGGCCGAGGAGTTGCTGGGGGCAGCGGGACTCGAGCGCTACGAGATCTCGAATTGGGCCCGACCGGGTCGCGCCTGCCGCCACAACGTCCTCTACTGGTCGGCGGGGGACTATGCCGGTTTCGGTGCGGGCGCCCACGGTCACGTCGCCGGTCGCCGATCGTGGCGCCGTCGCCTGCCGCGAGATTTCGTTGCCGGGGTCGACGCTGGTACTTCCACCGAAGCCGGAGCGGAGGTCCTGGATGCGGACGCCCGGTGCGGAGAGGCGTTCATGCTCGGGCTGCGCCTGGCGTCGGGCCTCGACCTGGCCGGGGTAGGCCGGCGCTACGGGGCCGAGGCCCTCGAGACCCGGATGCCCGCCGTAGAGGAGCTAACGAGCCGTGGCCTCATGGAGTGGGAGGGGTCCCGTCTGAGGATCGCCCCCTCCGCCACCATGGTCGCAGGGGACATCTGTGCCCGTTTGCTCTAGTTGCTGCCCCCATGAGGGGTGTGAAGGGTAAAGGGGTTGCCTTCCTGTGCCGACACTTACCCCGTACTCGTATAACCACGACCAAGCGGGGGCCCATGTCGGATTCGAATGTGTCGCTGATCCAGGGCGACGGCGGTGATGACGCGAATGTGATCTATGGGATCCCGCGCCCCGAACGAAGCATCTCCGACCTCATCCAGGACCTCGGCCCTATGCAGGAAGCGACCGATCTCCCGGATCTGTATGCCGGGCTCGCTCGTTCGGTGGTCGGTTCTCTTAAGGCTGACGCCTGCCTCGTCTCTCTGCTCGACGAGCCGCGCGGCATCTTGCGGGATGTCGCTGCTAGCGTTGTGCCTCCAGCCCGACTCAACACGGTTGCGGAGGAGTACAGGCTCGATAGCTTCCCTGCCACCCACAGGGTTCTCACCACCGGCTGCAGCTATGAAGCGTCCGTGTCGGCACCCGACGCAGATGACTCGGAGCGAACTTTCCTGGAGAGCATCGGTTTCGGGCGAGTCCTCATCTGTCGCTTCATGGTCGAAGGC
>JALZOM010000036.1 GCA_030913945.1 Actinomycetota bacterium | reverse complement strand
CCAGCAACTCTCCGTCGCGAACCACTCTGATGCGACCGGGACGTTCATTGACGAACATGTCCCCCGAGGAAGAGAACGCGATGCCCGTCGGGAACTCCAGGTCGTCGATGATCACCCTGGCGCCGCGATCCTCCTGGATCGCTCCGGCAGGAGCGGAACACAGAAGCAGCAGGCCCAGTACCGCCAGGGTCGTTCCCCTAATCAACCTCCATCCCCGGAGCCGTCGTTCTTCTTCTTCTTCTCGCCGTCGTTGTCATTGCCGCTGGGCGATGGGCTCGGCAGCGACGACGGCGCAGGGGATGCCGCGGCGTCGGGATCGAAGGCATCATCCTCGGTCACCTCGCACGTCTGGCCGCTCTCCGGGCCCTTGTTGCGGAAAGCGTCGACGTACTCGCGGAGCACCGATCCATCGGCGGAGTCAAGCTCCATCTTCCGTCCCCATGACGTCACCGCAATAGGGGTCTCCATGGCCTCGTAAGGGCCGGAGAAGACGCCTTCGTCATAGTCGGACACTATGGATTCGATGGTGCGCACCTGCTCCGGGTCCAGATCGGGACTGAATTGAATGCCCACGGCTCCGTGCTCGAGGCTATGCACCTGGGTTTCGTTCTGAATTTGGGTCGCGTGCGTTCCGCAGGGAGCAGGACTGCTCGCGTGGCGACCCGACACCGGCGGTGAGGTCTCGTATTCGACGACTTCGTCCAGCGTCGAGGTGTGGTCCTGCACCCCCGCGGTGCTGAACTGCTGGACCTGGTTCCCGTCGATCTCGGTGGGTACGCCGCCGCGCAGGAACACGAACCACACGCCCACGGCGATCAAGGCGGCGATGACCGCGTAGCGCGCGTAACGGCTTCTCTGTTCCGCTTTGTGCTGCGCCTCCAGCGCCGCCGCGCGCTCCGCCCGGCGTGCCTCCAACCTCTCTTGCTTGCGCTGATGAGCATCGACGCTGGAGGTGGGCTTCTTCTTCCTACTCTTTGACATGGACAGGAGGCTATCGTTCTCGGCCATGAACGGAGACGCGTGGCGGATCGCCCTGGTCGTGCTCCTGGTGCTCAACGCGAGCCTGGGCCTCGGCTACCGGATCTTCCGGCTGACCAAGGGCGGCCCTCTGGGGGACGTGATCGGCCAGGCCGTCCTCGCCGTCCTGCTCGCCGCCACCGCGGTCGGCGTGTCGGTGGGCTGGGATGCTGCTCGATGGATCGCCGTCGTTTACGGAGCTCTCTTCGCACTGGTTGTGATGCCCCTGTGGACCCTGGCGGTGCTGGTCCCGATGCGGCCGGAGAGGATCGACCTCTCGTTCGCTATCGGATATTGGGTCGCGCTGATCGGGATCCTGGTTGCGGCACTCAGTCTCTAGGAGCTGGTTAAGAGACCCCAGTCCTCGAGCGTGCGCGAGAGTTCGTTCGCGGTCGTCTGATAGACGAGGGCGAGCGACATCAAGTCTTCCTCGCGGATGGTCAGAACCCGGCCGTTGAAATCCCCACGCTGGATCTGAATGGCGCCGGCGAAGCGGGCGATCGGCTCGCGGTCCCGCTCCGGGATCTGGTCGAGGCGCTCGAGGTCGAGGATCACTCGCCTTCGGGGCTCGACCGGGGCGCGGGCGGTCGATTCATCGCTGGGGATGATCTCGGAGACCGGAACGCCGTAGAAGTCCGCCAGCTCCGAGAGCCGGGTCACGGTGACGTTGCGATCGCCCCGCTCGTAGGCACCGACCACGGCCGCCTTCCACTTGCCGTCCGAGGCTTCCTGCACGTCTTGGAGGGACATGCCCTTCTGTAGGCGGATCTTGCGAAGCCGCTCGCCTAGAGCCTTGGGGTACTCCCGTCCGTTGATCGTCACCTCCATTGCCCCCTCACTTCCTGCTTATCCCAGGGCCATCCTGGTAGCCCGCTTTTCGACGCGCAGCGTGATAATCCTTTCCCATCTGGCTACTATCTGCTGTCGATTGCTGGAAGTCCAGGCGGTACACTCGAATCATGCGTCCGATATGGAAAGGGGCCATCACTTTCGGCCTCATAAGCATCCCTGTGCGGCTCTATTCGGCAGTAGAGAACAAGAGCCTCAAATTCCACCTCCTCCACGACGAGGACGGGGGCCGGATCAAGTACCAGAGGACCTGCGCCAAGTGCGGCAAAGAGGTCACCTGGGACGACATCATCAAGGGCTACGAGTTCTCGAAGGATCAATACGTGACGTTCACGGAAGAGGAGCTCGATTCACTCGACCTGGATTCGATCAAGGCGATCGACGTCGTCACGTTCGTGCCGCTCGAGGATATCGATCCGATCTACTTCAACAAAACCTACTACGTCGCCCCCGAGACATCCGGCCTGAAGGCCTACCGGCTCCTCGCCGATGCACTCGAGGCCGAAGGCCAAGTGGGTGTAGCCAAGGTGGCACTGCGGGACAAAGAACACCTCGCCACCGTTCGCCTCAAGGATGACGTCTTCATCCTCGAAACCATGCACTGGCCAGACGAGATCAGGGCCGCGGAGTTCGAGGAGCTCGGAAAGAACGTCGAGGTGCGCGATGCAGAGGTGAAGATGGCTCGTCAGTTGATCCAGCAGCTGTCGGGTGAGTTCCGGCCGGAGGAATTCGAAGACGAGTACCGCGTCCGTCTTCAGGAGCTGGCCGAGAGGAAGATCGAGGGTCAGGAGGTCACCGTCGCCGCGGAACCCGCCGCGGAGGAGCCGGCCCAGGTGGTCGACCTTATGGAGGCCCTCAAGGCGTCCGTTGCCGAAGCGAAGAAGAACAAGCCCGCCGAGAGCTCGAAGAAGAAGACCACGAAGCGCCGCGCGTCCGCCTCGTAGCTCGCTCGGCAAAGGAGGACTCGCTGAATAACGTCTCGATCAAGATCCCCGCGTCGCCCGAGTACCTGCAGGTCGTCCGGCTCGTCGCTGCGGGCCTGGCGTCGCGCCTCAAGTTCTCGCTCGAGGACATCGAGGATCTCAAGATCGCGGTGGATGAGCTGTCGGCCTATCTGACCGGCTCACAAGGGCGAGACGGGACCCTGGAAATCACGTTCGAGGTAGGTGACGACAAGATCTCGATCCATGGCTCCGCGCAACTGCAAGCCGGACAGAAGGTTCGTTCCGAGCTGACTGAGTTCTCCCGGATGATCCTCGAGACGGTGGCCGATGAGGCTTCGCTCGAGCAACTCGATGGCAGCCCCAGCTTCCGACTCACGAAGCGACGCGGATGACCGAGCGAGTCATGCTCGACAAGGCCGAGGTGCGCCGGCTGTTCGTCGCGTACCAGGCGGCCGAGAGCGATGAACAGCGGCTCCGGCAGCGGGAGAGGTTAGTCGCTCAATACATAGGTTTAGTTGAGTTCCTCGCGCGCCGATTCCGTAATAGAGGAGAGCCGATCGAGGATCTGGTGCAAGTGGGCACAATCGGGCTGTTGAAGGCTATAGATCGCTTCGATCTCGATCGCGAGGTCGAGTTCTCGACCTATGCCACGCCGACGGTTGTCGGCGAGCTCAAGCGGCACTTCCGGGACAAGGGCTGGGCGGTCCGGGTCCCCAGAAGGCTCCAAGAACTCCACCTCGAGCTCACCAAGGTCGTGGGTCGCCTGGGACAGGAGCTGGGACGCTCCCCCACCGTCGCCGAGATCGCGAAGGCTGCCGGAGCGAGCGAGGAGCAGGTGCTCGAGGGACTCGAGATCGCCCACGCATACAACTTCACGTCGCTAGACGCCCCCATCGACAACGAAGACGCCGGTTCATCCTCCTTCGCCGATCATCTGGGCTCCGAGGACGAGCACCTCGAGCATTTGGAATACCGAGCTTCCTTGGCTCCGGAGATGGCCAAGCTCCCCGACCGGGAGCGCCACATCCTCTACCTGAGGTTCTTCAAGGGCCTCACCCAATCCGAGATCGCCGATCGCCTTGGGATCTCGCAGATGCACGTGTCGCGGCTGTTGAACCGCACCCTCATGCGGTTGCGCGAGGCGCTAGAGGAGGAGTAACTCCCGATGGCGGGCCGCCGGACCATCGGGTTCCTGATCGGGCTCTGTCTCGTCGCGTCCGGTTGTTCGCTCAAGCCGATCAATCTCGGCAAGGAGGAACCCCTGCCGCTACGCACGACGGTTACCTCTGACGACGGCAGCGTGCTGGCTCGGCTCTTCAAGCAGAATCGCACGCTCGTGGCCTACAAGGAGATCCCCAGAACGCTCATCGAAGCCGTCCTCGCTGCCGAGGACTCGCGTTTCTTCGAACACCCCGGCTACGACCTCGAGGCGATCGCGCGCGCCGCTCTCAGCAACCTCAAGGAGGGGGAGGTCGTCCAAGGCGGAAGCACTATCACCCAGCAATACGTCAAGAACACTTTCTTCCGGAAGCCCGGTCGCACCTTCGAGCGCAAGGCGCGTGAGGTGCGTCTCGCGATAGAGGTAGAGCGGCGCTATTCCAAGAAGGAGATCCTCGAACGTTACCTCAATACCGTCTACTTCGGAGCCGGAGCGTACGGAGTCAAGGCGGCGTCGCAGGCATTCTTCGGTCACGGACAAAAGGGCCTGACACTGACGGAGTCGGCGTTGCTCGCGTCCGTCATCAAGTCCCCCAGCTTCTACGACCCTCGCGATCATCCCGGCAACGCTCGGGGGCGGCGCGACTACGTCCTGGACCGGATGCTGGAGCTAGACGTGATCGGCGCGCGCCGGGCGGACAAGGCCCAGGCGATGCCGCTCGGCGTCACCTCCGCGCCTCCACGGATGCCGACGCGTGAGCCCTTCTTCGTCGAGGCGGTACGCCAGGAGATCTATCGCGACCGCCGGTTCGGAAGCGCCGAACAGGATCGCGCTCGTGCCTGGTGGGAGGGCGGACTGAATATCGAAACGACACTCGATCTTCGCCTTCAGAGACTCGCCGAGTCCGCCGTCGGGCGCGTTCTGAATCAACCGGGGGACCCCGAAGCGGCCCTCGTCTCGATCGATCCGCAGACCGGTGAAGTGGTAGCGATGGTCGGCGGTCGAGACTGGAGCGCCTCCCAGGTCAACCTCGCCCTCGGGAAGGCCGGGGGCGGATCGGGCCGGCAGCCGGGGAGCTCTTTCAAGCCGATAGTCGCGGCCGCCGCGATGGAGGCGGGGATCTCCCTCGACACCCAGTACGAGTCCGGGCCGGCCAACTTCGTCCTCGATGACGGCAGCACATGGTCGCCCGGGAACTACGAGGGATCCGACTACGGGGTGCTGACGGTCGGCGAAGCGATGGTGAAATCGGTCAATGGTGTGTACGCGCGCCTGGGACTCGACCTCGGGGCCGGACAGATCGCCACGCAGGCAGAGCTCATGGGCGTGCGCAGCGATCTCGCCGCATATCCGTCCATCGCACTTGGATCGGAAGAGGTCAGTGTCCTTGACATGGCATCGGTGTACGCCACACTTGCCAACTACGGGACCGCGATCGAGCCGACCACGATCAAGAGGGTCACGCTCCCCGGTGGCGAGGTGATCGAACCCGACCAAGAGGTCATCCCCGGCACGATCGCGCCGGGGAACGCATACCTACTAACGAAGGTCCTAGAGCAGGTTGTCCAGCGCGGCACGGGGATCGGCGCGGCGATAGGCCGGCCCGCCGCGGGGAAGACTGGAACCACCGACGACTACGGTGACGCGTGGTTCGTCGGCTACACGCCCCAGCTCGTCACCGCGGTGTGGGTCGGCTACCCGAATGGGCGCGTCCCCATGCTGAACGTTCACGGCATCCGCGTCCTGGGAGGCACCTTCCCCGCGACCATATGGAGACTGTTCATGACCGGCGCTATGCAGGGTGTGCCGGTGAAGGACTTCGAGGTCCCGCAGAGCGAGTTGGTGAACGTCGAGATAGATCCGGTCACCGGGCTACTCGCTGCACCGTGGTGCCCCGGAAAGATGAAAACGATGTTGCGACAGGAAGCGCCCACCGAGTACTGCCCGGCCCCCCCACCTCCATCACCGGTCCCACTCGAGACGCCTTCACCCGAGCCGGAAGATAAGGATGATGGCAAGGACGATCCGAAAGGCAGTGGCGAACCCTCCCCGGCCCCGAGCTCCTCGGGCTCGCCATCTTCTTCACCTGAGCCCTCGAAGAAACCGGGGAACAACGAGGACACCAAGGCCTAGGTCAGGAGGCCCTGGGGGCTGAGTGGAACGCTGATCTCCGCCCGGGTGCCACCGTCGACGACTATCTCAAAACGTCCGTCGAGTTCCCCCACCAAGGACCTAACTATCTGCAGTCCGAGACTGGTGGTCTGCATCGAGTCGTGCGCGAAGCCGACCCCGTCGTCCCATACGACAACCACAACGCGGTCCCGATCCCGGTCTAGCTCGACGCCCACGGTCCCGCCGCTCCGTTCCTCGAACGCGTGCTCGACCGAGTTGTGTAACAGCTCCGTGGTGGCGACCGCCAGCGGCGTGGCTATCTCGGCCGGCAGCGAGCCGGTGGCGCCGGTCACCTTGAACTCGATGTCGCTATCCGGCATCACCAAACTCTCGGAGATCATGTGGGTGATGCGCCTGACGATCTCGCCGAAGTCGGCGACCTCGCTATGCGCCTCGGAAAGTGTCTCGTGAACGAGGGCGATCGAGCCGATCCGAACGACGCTCTCCTTCAGGGCCTCCTTGGCCTCGTCCGAGCTAACCCTCCTGCCCTGCAATCTCAGCAAGCTCGCTATCGTTTGGAGATTGTTCTTCACGCGGTGATGGATCTCGCGGATGGTCGCGTCCTTCACCGAGATGAGTCGTTCGTGGCGACGCACCTCACTCACATCGCGAGCGAGTGCCAGGCCCCCGATCACGCTCGCACCGTCGAGCAATGGCATGACCCTCAGCATCACGTGGACCTCTCCATTGGACAGCTCGCCGTCCAGCAGCGTAGAGCTCGAGAGCGAATGCTGAACGGGGGTGGCGCCCAATCCGAGATCGTCGAGGAAGAGTCCCGACACGTTGTGTTTGAACCCGAGCCGGTGCAGCGACGACAACGCGTTCGGGGATGCCCATTCGATCCGTCCATGCTCGTCCAGGACGAAGAGGCCCTCGCCGACGCGCGGCCACTCACCCATGGGGACGGCGGCATACGGGAACGCGCCCTCGCAGATCATCGTCGACACGCGTTCTCCGGCGCGTAGGTACACCTCTTCGAGCTGCCCGGGACGGCGCGAGGTCGCCGGGCTCCCCTCCTTGGCCAGGACGGCGATCACCTCGCCTTTGTGACGGACCGGCACTGCATCCATCTGGATGGGCACGCCGTTGACGTAGACGGGTTCTTCCTGCGCCCACACGCGGCCTTCGCGGAAGGCTCGTTCGATGGTGGGCTGCTCGGGCTGGGTAACCCTCGCCCCCACCATGTCCGCGGGATACAGCGTCTGAGACGTGAGGGGTCGAAGCTGCGCGCACACCTCGAACGTGTCGGGGTCGACCGCGATGTACAGCATCAGGTCCGAGAACGAAAGGTCGGCCAGCACCTGCCAGCTCGAGCAGAGCGAGCGGATATGCTCCGCCTGAGCCCCTTTGAGGTTGGATACCCTGTGGACGCGCTCTATCACCGAAGCCATATCTGAACCCTAAAGGGGACCCCTTGCGGATAGCGATCGTGTCCGACATCCATGGAAACCTGCCGGCCCTGGAGGCGGTCCTGGACGACCTCGAAGACGAGAAACCCGATGAGGTGTGGTGCGGAGGCGACATCGGGTGGGGGGGCGGATGGGCCACCGAGTGCATCGCGCGGGTGCGGAAGGAAGGGTGGACGGCCATAAAGGGGAACACCGACGTGTGGATCACCGGCGATCCGCAGACGCTCGATTCGGAGGCCGCGCGCTCGAACCATCGGGCGATCGCCGCCGCTCATGCGATCGGGGAGGCAGACGCCGAGTGGCTGCTAAACCTGCCCCTGGGCCATTCCGGTCCGGGGTCGATCCTGCTGGTTCACGGCACGCCGTCGAGTCCGTTCGAGGCGCCACAGCCGGATGCCCCGGCGGCGGCCTTCACCGTGTACGAGGATCAAGCGGGCATCGTCGTGTACGGGCACGTCCATCGGGCCTTCGTCCGCCGGCTGGCGGACGGCACCCTGGTGGCCAACTCGGGTTCGGTCGGCGCACCGAAGGACGGGGTGGATGCTTGCTATCTGGTCGTCGATCGGGGCGGCCCGGACCTGGTTCTCCGCCACCGGCGGGTGCCCTACGACCGCGCTGCTGCGATCGACAAGGCGCGATCCCTCGAAGGTCCGCTGCGCGACGTCTTTCTGGAGAACCTGGGCGCGGGCTAATGCCGGGAAGGACTTACTCGGTCGACGAAGCGAACGCTCTCCTGCCTCACCTCGCCCCCACCCTCGTTGAGCTCCGCGACGTCTACGAAGAAGCCGCTCGTATCCGGACGGCGATGGCGCGGTCGGCCGCCGGGAACGGCTGGTCGGCGAAGAGAGAGAAGTGGTCCCGCAAGCTCGGTCGCGTCGCCGAACTCGTGGCCCGGCTGCAGGAATGGGAGGTCATCCTCCGCGACGTCGACACCGGCCTGGTGGACTTCATCTCCGAACGAGGCGGTCGGCCCATCCTTCTGTGCTGGAAGTTGGGCGAAGAGGAAGTTGCTCACTGGCATTCGCCGGAAGACGGCTACGAAGGGAGAAGGGCGCTCTAGCGGCGGATCGGGAAACGCGACCCCTAGTCGATCACAGCTATGACGTCGCCCTCCTGGACGGTGCCGCCGGCCGCCACGCGTACCGCGGCCACTACCCCTGCGGCGGTAGCTTCAACGGGTATCTCCATCTTCATCGATTCGAGGATGCAGATCGTGTCTCCTTCTTGCACTGCGTCTCCTTCCGAGACGAGCACCTTCCAGACGTTCGCCACCATCTCCGCCTGTATCTCCTGGCTCACCGCTCCAAGATCTCCTCGGCTCGCTCCGGCTCGAGCAGCGCCGTTCGATCGGGTGGGTCGTCCAACCCGAGCAGCGACCGGGCTACCGATGGTTCCGCCGCACGTCGTCCGGTCAGCTCGATCGAGCGACTTGCGGTGGCTACGAGATCGCCGTTGGAGGACGCCATGTCTCCCGTTGGGAGATAGAAGTTGTCCTCGAGACCGACCCGCACGTTGCCCCCCGACGCCGCAGCCGCGGATACCAGCCGCCACTGCTCGCGTCCGATACCGATGACCTCCCAGGTGCTCGAGTCGGGCAGCAGAGACGCCATGTGAAGGAGTGTGCGAGTGTCGGCGGGGGCACCGCCAAGGACGCCCAAGATCAACGAGAACTGGCCCGGCGCGGCGAGGAGACCCATATCGATCAACGGCCCCACGTTGTTGACGTGGCCCGTGTCGAAACACTCGCATTCCGGCTTCACGCCTGCCTCGTTCATCTTCTCGAGCAAGAAGATGATCTCTGAGAAGGGATTCGCGAACACCAGATCGAAGATCATCGCCTTGCGCTTCGACGAGTACTTCGCGTAGTTCATCGAGCCCATGTTGAGGGCCCCCAGCTCCGGTTCCAGCTCGGTTATCTGATGGACCCGTTCCTCCAGCGGCACTCCCACGGCACCAGTCGAGAAGTTGATGATGAGATCGGGCGCCTCGGCGATGATCGCCTGCGTGATCGCCCGGTACTCCTGCACCCTGAAGCTGGGCGACCCATCGGGATAGCGCGCGTGGATGTGCACCACGGACGCGCCGGCGTCGCGAGCGCGTCGAGCCTCGGCAGCGTACTCCTCCGGCTTATAGGGGATCCCGGGGCACTGATCTCGATCCGCCGCGACCCCACTTAACGCGCAAGTGATGATGCAGTCATCCACGGCGCCCGAGGATAACCCTCGATGGACCTTGGTAGCCTGCCGCTCGTGGCTGTGACTCCCATAGATCATCCGCTGGCGGAGCATCTGCTCCTTGCCTTACGAGACCGCACAACACCTCCTGCGGTCTTCCGCACTCTGACAAAGCGCCTCACGACCGTACTGATGCTTGAAGCGACCCGTGACTACCCCACCCGCCCCCGCACGGTAGAAACCCCTCTCGAGGAGACGACGGGGCGCTCGCTGGCGCAACCGCTCGTGGCTGTACCCATCCTGCGAGCCGGACTCGGGATGCTGGACGCGGTCGTGGAGTTGTTTCCGGCCGTGCGCGTTGGCTATCTCGGGCTCGAACGCGACGAAGCGACGTTCCAACCATCCGAGTACTACGCGAAACTCCCCCGCCTCGACGACGCGCGGACGTTCGTGCTCGACCCGATGCTGGCGACCGGCGGCTCCGCGTCCGCCGCCCTGCAATCCGTGAAGGAAGCGGGGGCCGGTGAAGTCACCATGGTGTCGATCGTCTCCGCGCCGGAGGGCGTGAAGGTGTTAGAGGATGACCACCCCGACGTGAACATCTTCACGGCTGCGCTCGACCGGGAACTGAGCGAAAGTGCTTACATCCTTCCCGGCCTCGGCGACTTCGGCGACCGCCTCTTCGGCACGGAGCCCTAGACGTTCATACCGGAAGCACTCCGTGTTTCCGCCACGGACGTTCAACCTTCTTGTTGGCGGTTTGCTCGAGGCCGCGACACACCACCTGGCGCGTATCTGCGGGGTCGATCAGGTCGTCCAAGAACGACCATCCGGCTGCGATGTAAGGCGAGATCTGGTCGCGTATCGTTCCCACCATGTTGTTGCGCGCCTCGTCGCGTTCCTCCTCGGGAAGGGCCTCGATCTGCTTGCGGAAGATGATGTTCACCGCCCCCTCCGGTCCCATCACCGAGACCTCGGCCGTAGGCCAGGCGACGATCAGGTCGGGCTCGAAGGCCCGGCCATTCATGACGTAGTAACCCGCGCCATAACCCTTCCTCATCACCACCGTGAGCTTGGGTACCGTCGCTTCCGCGACCGCGAACAGCATCTTGGCGCCGTGCCTGATGATCCCCTGCTTCTCGACCGCGCTTCCGACCAGGAAGCCGGGGCAGTCCATGAGGAAGAGCAGAGGGATGTGGAAGGCGTCGCACAACCAGACGAAGCGCGCCGCCTTGTCGGCTCCGTTGACGTCGAGCGCACCTCCGAGGAACTTCGGTTGGTTGGCGACGATCCCCACCGATCGTCCGCCGAAGCGAGCGAATCCGGTCACGACGTTGCGTGCCCAGTCGGGCTTCATC
>JALZOM010000208.1 GCA_030913945.1 Actinomycetota bacterium | reverse complement strand
CTACGGGGACGCGGGCCCGCGTCCTGCGGGGATGGTCATGACCGTTACGTTCCGGCTCCAAGGCCAGGACTTCACGGCCATCAACGGCGGGCCCGAGTTCAAATTCGATGAGGCGATCTCGTTCCTGGTGCCCTGCGAGTCGCAGGAAGAGGTAGACGACTTCTGGGAGAAGCTGTCCGAGGGCGGAGAAGAAGGGCCGTGCGGGTGGCTCAAGGACAGGTTCGGCCTGTCGTGGCAGATCGTGCCCACCGTCTTGGACAAGCTGCTACAGGACGAGGACTCCGAGAAAGCGGATCGAGCCATGAAGGCGATGCTTCAGATGAAGAAGCTCGACATCGCGAAGCTGCAGGAAGCGCACGACGGCTGAACCGTCAGATCTCGTTGCGGAGCTTAAGTTCCTTGGGCTGCCCCTGGAGGTAGACCTGTTCACGCAGGTAGGAGATGTCCGAACGATCGAGGTGATGGCCGATCAGGGTCAGCGGCACCACCAGGGGAACCAGTCCCGTTCGGTAATCCTCCACCAGCCCGAGGATCTCGTGGCGATCCTGCGCTCCCAGCACGTCCTTGAAGAAGCCCATCACGTGGTGCAAGACGTTCGTGTGCGACTTGCGGGTCGCCACGCGAGCGAGCGTGCCCATGAACTTCTCCGAGTAGAGGTGCCTTAGCTCGTCTCGTTCGCGTCCCTTCCCGCCGGCGACTATCCGACCCAGCTCCCGGTAGGCGGCCTGCGAGTGGGACAACAGGGTTAGTTTGTGGGCGCTATGAAAGGCGACGAGGTCCCCGAGGGTCCAGTTGGCTGCGAAGAGGCTCCTTAACCTTCGATAGGCAAACACCCGCTCGACGAAGTTGTCGCGCAGCCGCGCGTCGCGCAGTCGTCCTTCCTCCTCGACGGGCAGGGTGGGCCAGCGCTCCATCATGTGGGCCGAGAAGAGACCGGGGCCAGAGCTGCCGGGCATCCCGTTCTCCTCGTAGACCCGCACGCGTCCTGTCCCGCATGACGGGGAGGACTTCTTGAAGACGAAGCCAACCAGGTCATGGTCTACGAGTTCGTTTGCCCTGCGAACGGAGAAGGCCTTCATCTCGTCGGTGAAGTCGCGTCCGCTCTTGGGTGCAACGAGTCGAATTTCCCGGCCGGCACGCTGCAGCCGGATCGATTCGCGCGGGGTGCCCATGCCGATCTCGACCTCGGGGCACACCGGAACCCAGTCAACGTACTCGCCGAACACATCCGTCAGCCATGCATCCCGCTTGTGTCCTCCGTCGAAGCGCACGCGCTCGCCAAGGAGGCAACTGGACACGCCCACACGGACGCGCTCATCGCTCCGCCATCTGGGGGCCTCGGATTCCTGCATCCGGCCAGCCTAGGGTGCATCGATCTTTAGATCGTGTCGGTTTGTGTGGTCGGTGGCCTGGGGTATTGCATCCCCGAACCCGTTCGAGAAGGAGACACATGAAGTCTGCGATCGTCCTGTTCAACCGGGATCTAAGGGTGCACGACCATCCGGCCCTGAGATCGGCAGAGCGCGCGGCCGAACGCGTGGTGCCGTTGTTCGTGCTCGACGACGACATCCTGGAAGGCGAGTTCGCCCGGCCCAACCGCATCCACTTCCTAGTCGACTGTTTGCGCGACCTGAGAAACGAGCTCGAGCGGAGAGGAGCCACCCTCTTCGTCCGGCGCGGGGACGTGGTCGAGGAGACGATGCGGCTCATCCAGGAGTCCGCCGCTGGAGCGGTGTATCTCTCGGAGGACTACAGCTCATTCGCTGTGAGGCGTCAGAGCAGGCTTGCGAGAGCCTGCGACCGCATGGGGGCTCGGTTGATCGCCTGCCCGGGGGTCACGGTGCTCCCTCCCGGCGACATCGCGCCCTCCTCCGGTGACCACTTCAGGGTGTTCACGCCGTACTGGCGCCGGTGGAGTCCGGCCGAGAAGCGGTCGCCGCTGGGGGCGCCAAGGAGCCTCCTGGTGCCGAGTGGCATCGCCAAGGGGAAGATCCCGTCACCCGCCGCTCTCGTCGCCGGCAATCAGTCGCCCGAACTCCCCACCGGGGGGGAGAAGGAGGCTCGCAAGCGTCTCGGGCGCTGGTTGAGGAGCGATCTGGCCTCGTACGAGGAAGGTCATGACGACCTCGCCGGAAACACCACCTCGCGCCTCAGTCCCTACCTTCACTTCGGATGCATCTCACCCACTGAGGTGGTAGCGCGTGCCGCCGTCCGAGAAGGCGCGGGTCCCTTCATCCGTCAGATCTGCTGGCGGGATTTCCATCATCAGGTTCTCGCCGCGTTCCCCGGTTTGCCAAGGACCGACTATCGAACGCGAAGCGACAGGTGGCATCACGACACCGAAGGATTCCAAGCCTGGAAGGAAGGTCGGACGGGGATCCCCATCGTCGATGCAGGCATGCGTCAGCTCGTCACCGAGGGGTACATGCACAACCGGGCGCGCCTCATCACGGCATCTTTCCTGACCAAGGATCTCTATATCGACTGGCGGCTCGGCGCGCGCCACTTCTGGGACCTGTTGGTCGACGGCGACATCGCTAACAACTCGGGCAACTGGCAGTGGGTCGCCGGCACCGGGAACGACACCCGTCCGAATCGCATGTTCAATCCGATCCGCCAGGCGCATCGCTTCGACCCGAACGGTGACTACGTCCGACGTTACGTGGCCGAGTTGAGTGGCGTCGATGGCCGCGCTGCGCACGAGCCATGGAAGCTCGACGTCTCGATCCGGAAGGCCATCGATTACCCGGAGCCGATCGTGGACCACGCCGAGGCCGTGCAGCGTTTCCGGGCCAACCGCGGCTGAGCTCGTTGGCCTTCACCCCGCGCGCAGGGCAGCAGCCGCGCGCACCAGGGCCGCGTTGTCGGGAGCCAGCTGGCCATCGGGCATGAAGATGGTGTCTTCGAGGCCGGTGCGGATGCCGTGGCCCCGTGCGACCGCCCGCTCGTTTACGGCCCAGCTTGCGATGCCGTCCCCGTGGTGAACCTGTTCCAGGTCGATGCCGGCATCTACGAGGACTTGTTCCATCGCGGCTGCATGCGCGACGGCCCGATCCGGATCTTCGTCCATCGGTTCGACCATCACGCGTGCGCAAACATCCGTGATAGCCGTTCGCACGAAGCTCTCTGCATCCGCCAGACCGAGTAACCCGGCTTCGATACCCACTCCTCGTTCCATGAGATGCTCGCACAGCTCAACGATCCCAGACTCCCCCTGGTTGGCCGTGACGAGGTCGGGTATCTCGGTCCAGCTTGCGATCAGGGCGAGGCGCCGCGCCGGATCGGATTCGATCGCCGCCGATGTGCTCAAGGAGACCGGGATGCCGGGACAGGCCCCGCGAACGGCCCGGATCGCTGCCGCACATGCCTCGGCGTGGAACGTCTCGGACCCCGACTCGTCGTAAGCATGCAGGTGCAGAACCTGCCCGCCCGCCCGTACCGCCGCCAATGACTCCACGGCGAGCTCGCGCGGGGTTCTCGGGATCGCCGGGTGCTCCGCAGGTGTGCGCGATCCGTTGAGGGCGACCTGGAGGAGCGAGAGCGGCATGCCGCCACCTTATCCAGGCGGTCAGGGCTGTGGTGTCTTCGCGAGCTGCAATCTGATGTGCGTCACCTCAGGAGAATCGATGACCCTCGTCGTCTTGAACTCGATGTGGTCCGTCCCGGTGTCTTCGAACAGTCGGATCCCATCGCCGATCAGCACGGGCGCGATGTGGATCTGTATCTCGTCGAGCAAACCCGCCTTGATGAACTGCTGGATCACGTTCGCGCCTCCGGCAACGGAAACGTTCTTTCCTCCCGCAGCGGATCTCGCTTGGCCTACGGAGGCTTCGAGGTCGCCGACGAAATTGAAGGTTGTCCCTCCTTCTCTGGGCAGCGGCTCTCGAGTCTCGTGCGTAAGTACGTAGACCGGCATGTGAAAGGGAGGATCATCTCCCCAGGGCTCCACTCCGACATCGAACATCCTCTTGCCCATGATGGTCGCCCCTACGGACTCGAACACCTCGTCGAGGATCTCGGAGTCCGTATTCGACTCCCCACCGGACTGGCCGTGCTTCTCGCGGAAGGTCGCCAGGTCGTAGACCCAGGCGTGTAGTCGATCGCCGCCCTCGCCCAATGGGTACTCGACGCCGGCGTTCGGCCCGGTGATGAATCCGTCTAGCGACATCGTGATGTCCGCGATCAGCTTGCCGGTCGACTCTCGTCTGTCAGTCATGTCTCGACTCCCTTCGCGCGTGGTTGGTACTTCTCTTCCTATGCCTTACAGGGAACGGGGTCCAGGGCCTCATCTGGGTACGCACCCCTGTCTGCCCCATCGGCTTCGTGGCTCGCCTGTTCGTCGGAATCGGAACCCGCTCGAACGTCACGGAGAAGGATGGCAACGAGAGATGCGATGACCAAAGCGATAACCGCGCCAATGGCGGCCGTCAGATGTAGCCCATCGGTGAACGCTACGTGTGCCGCGTCGACGAGTTTCTGACCGATCTGGTCGGGGAGTTGCTGGGCCGCGGCTAGGGCCCCGCCGAGGGTGTCCCGCGCCGCCTCCTGTGCCGCCGGGGGGACCCCATCCGGAATCGCCTCCGTCACCTCGCTGCGATACACGGCAGCGCCGACGCTGCCTAGAAGCGCGATCCCGAGCGCCCCTCCGAACTCGGCACCGGTCTCCGAGATCGCCGATGCAGCGCCCGCGCGCTCGGGTGGTGCGGTCCCGAGGATCAGGTCTGTTGCCAGGATGAAGACGGGGCCGAGCCCCAGGGAGAAGACGACGGATCCGGTCACCACGAGTGGGAGCCCGGCTGTTGCATCCACCTGAGTGAGGATCCCAAAGCCAAGCGCCGCCATCACCAACCCACCGGCCACCGCGAACGCCGGACGCACCCAGCGCCCGATCACTGGGGCCATCATCGAGCCTGCGATGACTCCCACAGACGAGGGCAAGGTCCACAGGCCCGCTTGTAAGGGCGAGAGCCCTAGCACCAGCTGTAGGTACTGCGCGATGTAAAGGAACATCCCGAATACGACGAACCCGGTAAGAGCGTTGGAGGCCACCGACACGCTGAACTTCGGCACGCGAAAAAGTTCGAGGTCGATCAGCGGATCTTCAAGCGTTGTTTGCCGCCGCACGAACGCCACCCCCACGGCAAGTCCGGCCGCTATGCACAAGGCAGCCGACCATGCCAGACCATCCTGAGCGATCTGCTTGAGGCCGTAGATGACCGACAGCACCGCGGCCAGCGACATGGCGGCGCTCGTCAGGTCCAGCCGCCCCGCGGCCGGGTCGCGGAACTCCGGCAGCAACCGCGGCCCGAGGACGAGCAGTAGCGTCATAACCGGCACGTTGATCAGGAACACGGAGCCCCACCAGAAGAACTCGAGCAGCCCTCCGCCCACCAACGGACCGATCGCGCCGCCCGCCGCGAAGCTCGTCCCCCACACTCCGATCGCAACCGTTCGCTGGTGCGGATCGAGGAACATGTTGCGGATCAGGGATAGCGTCGACGGGGCCACGGTCGCCCCGGCGACCCCGAGCAGTGCCCGGGCGCCGATCAACATCTCGGCGCTGGTCGAGAAGGCGGCCAGTATCGAGGCCGCACCGAATGCGGCGGCCCCCGTCAGCAGCACCCGCCTCCGACCGATGCGATCGCCCAGGGTGCCCATCGTGATCAAGAAACCGGCGACCAAGAAGCCGTAGATGTCGGTGATCCACAGCAGCTGGGAGCTCGAGGGCTCGAGGTCGCGAGTCAAGGACGGGACCGCCAGGTACAGAACCGACAGATCCATCACGTAAAGGAGGCAGGCCACGGCGATCACGGCCAGCCCGATCCACTCTTTGCGGCTTGCCCGGGGGCCGACGGTGCTGTCGTCTTTTACTGACATTTTTTACTCTCCTCTGTTTCGATCCGGTTCTCTTGCCTCTCCTCCTTAGACGACTCGAGGGACGAGAACTCATCGGTCCGGGCCTGGTGAGGGGCCCCGGGGGCCCTCGCTAAACGAACGAGAACGGCCGATGAATTTCGTCCCTGGCAGCCGTCATAGTGGTTGATGAGTCAGGTCGACCGGGTCACACTGGCATCTGGCTGGAGGAGCCGCAGGAGCTAGCTGCAGGAGCCGGAGGAGAAGGAGCAACCCAAGCATGACTGAGCTGACCACAAGGGGAAACGCGGCCCCCAGCACGGCAACCCTTGAACCGGGGGAGCTCGAGCGCCGCCTGGAGCAGCATCGAGCCGAGCTGACGGCGTATTCCTACCGGATGCTGGGGTCCGCCTTCGAGTCCGAGGACGCCGTGCAGGAGACGATGCTGCGGGCGTGGAGGAGTTTCGATCGGTTCGAGGGTCGAGCTGCTCTGCGTACCTGGCTCTATCGCATCGCGACCAACGTGTGTCTTGACATGCTGAGCGGCAAGGAGCGTCGCGCTCGTCCCATCGATCTCGGGCCCGCGAGTTCGGCCGATTCGGTCTTGCCCGACGCACTGCCAGAAGTCACCTGGCTCGAGCCGATCCCCGATAACCGCGTCCTTCCCGCGGGTGGGGATCCCGCCGAGCTCGCCGAAGTGCGCGAATCGATCCGTCTTGCTTTCGTCGCCGCCCTCCAGTACCTGCCGGCCCGGCAGCGCGCGGTGCTGGTCTTGCGAGAGGTACTCCGCTGGAAGGCGACCGAGGTTGCGGAGCTGCTCGACACGACGGTTGCGTCTGTCAACAGCGCGCTGCAAAGAGCCCGTGCGGCGCTCAGCGCGCGCGAGATCTCGCAAGACAGCCCGGCACAACCGATGGATGAAGAACAGCAGGCGCTTCTGGCGCGATACGTCGACGCTTTCGAGCGATACGACCTCGATTCACTCACCGCGCTGCTCCACGAGGACGCCCTGTGGTCGATGCCGCCCTACGAACTGTGGTTGCGTGGCCATGACGACATCCGGAAGTGGTGTCTCGGCACCGGCATCGGCTGCAATGGTTCGCGCTTGATCCCCACCGTGGCGAACGGTGCCCCTGCGTTC
Source organism: Actinomycetota bacterium (assembly GCA_030913945.1). Classification (GTDB taxonomy): domain Bacteria; phylum Actinomycetota; class CADDZG01; order CADDZG01; family WHSQ01; genus JACCXF01. The sequence goes on along the minus strand of JALZOM010000208.1, from coordinate 9,192 downwards.
GGGCAGTACCGGCCGGCGTCCGACGGCGGCCACGAGGCGTGGGCGCTCCAGGTCCTTGAGGTATCAGCCGGTCAGATCACCGGTATCTGCTTCTTCCTCGACACTGCGCGTTTCTTCCCGCTTTTCGGTCTGCCCCTCAGGCTCGATGCTGGAGCCGTCATTCAAGGGGACCACGTCGTTTAGCCCCAACAACGTCAGCAACTCCAGCAACTCGCCTGACGCGTGACGGAGCAGCACTTGGCGCCCGGATCTGACAGCGACGAGTTGCAGGCGTGCCAAGGCATCCACGGCGACCGCGTCCGGCTCGACGAGGGTCGCTACATCGCAAACGATCAGATGGGCGTCGCTGCCCTCCAGCAGGGTGCTGGCGCGCTGGGAGAGCCCCGGGAGGTCGCCACGAGAGATAGAACCGCTGATGATCAAGACGATCGTGTGCGGTTCGTGCGGCGGCCGAAGCGCGTGCAATGATGCCGGCGACCCCTCAGGAGCGGCCAATCGGGAACCTCCTTTCGCTGCCTCTTCACCTACAGACCGGGCAGCAGGGCGAAACTCATCGCAGGGTGTTCAGGTGAGACGGGGCGTCCAAGGTCTCGGGCGGGCACCGATCATCAGAAATATGTAGGGCGACCGATGAGTTGTGCTTCGAGGTCCGGTCTAACGCCTCGAGAGCCAACAGCAGCGGTTAAAGAGGGAGACGGAGATGAGCGCCTTCAGGGGCGACGGATCGAAAGTGTGTCGGGAAACGAGACAAAGGAGCGGTGACGAGTGACCAACATGATTCGAACGATGGGTCTGGTCAAACGGTACGGCGAGGTCGTCGCGCTCGACCACCTCGACCTCGAGGTTCCGAAAGGGAGCATTCTCGGACTGCTGGGCCCCAATGGGGCCGGCAAGACGACTGCGGTCCGGATCCTCACGACCCTGCTGGTGCCGGATGAGGGTTCAGCGGAGGTAGCCGGGCTGGACGTCCGGAAAGAACCGGACAAGGTTCGGGAGCGCATCGGGCTCTCCGGCCAGAACGCGGCCGTAGACGAGTACCTGACCGGCTACGAGAATCTCGACATGGTGGGCCGCCTGTACCACGCGGGGAAGAAGAAGTCGCAAGCGCGTGCCCGCGAGCTCCTGGAACGATTCGATCTGCTCGAAGCAGGCGATCGCCCGGCGAAGACCTATTCGGGGGGCATGCGACGCCGCCTCGACCTCGCCGCGGCGCTCGTTGCGGAGCCGGACGTCCTGTTCCTCGACGAGCCGACTACCGGGTTGGATCCCCGGAGCCGCTCTCAGATGTGGGAGACGATCCAGGAGCTTGTGCGCGGCGGATCGACCGTTCTCTTGACGACTCAGTACATGGAGGAAGCGGAGCGGCTCGCGGACGACATCGTCGTCATCGACAGGGGGCGAATGATCGCCCACGGCACCTCTGACGAACTGAAGGTCGAGATCGGTGGCGAGCGGATCGAGCTGATCCTCGCCAACTCCGCCGACATACCTGCGGGCCGGTCGATACTCGCCGAGCTGTCGGGAGGGGATGTCCAGGTGGACGAGCACACTCGAAACCTCACGGCCGGCGTTACGGGCGGTGCAGAGGCTCTCAGGCAGGTGCTTCAGCGGCTCGCAGAGAAGGATGTCGCGGTCGCCGATATCGGGCTCCGTCGACCGACCCTGGACGATGTTTTCCTGACGCTCACCGGCCACGGCGCCGAGGAGGCTAAGGAAACGAGCGAGGACGACAAAGAGGGATCGGAGTCCGGACGAGACGAGATGAGAGAGAAGGAGGCCGTCCGATGACACGACTGGCCCTGGCGTTAGCCGATGGCGGTGTTGTTGCAAAGCGAAACCTCATCAAGATCAGACGCGTACCGGAGCTGTTGATCTGGACCACCATGTCGCCGATCATGTTCGTGCTGCTCTTCGGTTACGTTTTCGGCAGCTCCATCGACATCGCGGGCACGAACTATCGCGAGTTCTTCATCGCAGGAGTCTTCGCACAGACCGTGATCTTCGGCGCAAGTGGCACGGGAGTTGGTATGGCCGAGGATATGACCAAAGGGATCATCGACCGGTTCAGGTCGCTGCCTATGGCCCGCTCGGCAGTCTTGGTCGGTCGCACTGGAAGCGACATCCTCTACAACTCGATCTCGATCCTCGTCATGTCCCTCACGGGCCTGCTGGTGGGGTGGCGGATCAGAACCTCTGCGCTAGAGGCGATCGGAGGGTTTCTCCTGTTGCTGCTGTTCGCGTACGCGATCTCCTGGATCATGGCGTACGTGGGACTGAAGGTTCCAAGTGTTGAGGTAGTTCAGAATGCATCGTTCATGTTCATCTTCCCTCTGACCTTCGTCGCGAACACCTTCGTGGACAGCTCACAGTTGCCGGGCCCGCTACGGACCGTCGCGGAGTGGAATCCGGTTTCGGCGGTGGCCCAGGCAGCGCGCGAGGCCTTCGGTAACACGGGTGACTTGCCGGAACCTGAAGTGTGGTCGTTGGATCACCCGTTCTTGTACTCGCTCATCTGGATCGCGATCATCCTGGCGGTGTTCATCCCGCTCTCGGTCCGGCAGTACAACAAGGCAACCACGAAGTAAGCGTCAGAACGTTGTAGTTGGCGCGGGATGCGCCGGACTAGTTCTCCCGGCGCGAGGTTAGCCACGCCCCGGTAAGGACGAGCGCGGTGCCGAGGATGGCGGACATGGCGATCACCTCGTCGAGCAAGGTCACGCCCAGCAACATCGCAACCACGGGCACGAAGTAGATCGCGACCGACCCTCGTGGGCCCCCGACGCGGCCCACGAGGGTCGCCATCAGGAAAAAGGCCATGCCGGTGCCGAGAAGGCCGAGCGGAACCATCGCAGCGGCTGCGCCCCAGGACCAGCTTGACCCGGGCAGGTGCGCCAGCCCGAAAGGCACCACCACGATCAGGGCGGCTATCTGGGCACGCAGGAGCACTGGGAGGGCCCCGTAGCGCTGCTGCAGCGGAACCGCGATGTTGGCCGAGAGACCATAGAGAGTGACCGCGAGGATCACCAGAAGGGTGCCCTGCAGCGTGGCGCTCGATCCCTGCACTTGCTCCCACGAGATCGCGACGATCCCTGTGAAGCCCACGATCAGGCCGGTGATCTGGAAGCGGCCGGGAAGTCCCCGAAGCAACAGTGTCGACCACGCCGCGGTGGCCAGCGGCATCGCACCGTTGAGCATCCCTGCGACGGACGAGTCGATCCACTGTTGGGCGATGGGAAAGAGCGACAGCGGAATGCCCATCCAGATAAAGCCCAGGAATGCGATCCGTCCGAGGTCCGCCCGATCGACGGATCTTCGGGCGGCTGGGACGAAGCCAAGCGCCGCCGCCCCGAGCATCACGCGCACGGCCGTGATCACTCCCGGCCTGAAAGCGACGAGGGCTGCGTCGATCAGTACGAACGAGGAACCCCAGATGACGGCGATGGCGGCGAGCAGCCCCCATTCGGAGGGCCCGAACGCCTCGAGACGCGTGCCCGCGCCGCTCTCGAGGAAGCGACTGCGATGCGCCTGGGATGGGGTGGCTATCTCGCTATTCATGATCACGATGTACAACCCGCGCGGCCACGATTCTGTGAGGAGAGAGCATGGAATTCTTAACCCGGCGACGACTCGAGATGTTCCTGCCAGGGATCGAGCGCCGGAAGCGAGAACCGCCCTTCGGGGCGACATTCACGTACAGGACCACGGATACAGTCGACGCCATGGGAGGGCATGAGCCGTCGGCTACAGGTACCGGGGAGCCGGGGATGCGAAGGACGTCGGGGAGGCGAGACCTCGTGCCTCTCGGGAAGGCCATCCGTTACTGGGCCCGGCTCGGATTCATCAACTTCGGTGGACCCGCTGGTCAGATCGCGATCATGCACGATGAGCTCGTCGATCGGAAGCGATGGATCAGCAACAACCGCTTCCTACACGCGCTGAACTACTGCATGCTCCTCCCCGGCCCAGAAGCTCAGCAGCTCGCCATCTACATCGGCTGGCTTCTGAACGGCAACGTCGGCGGGATCGCAGCAGGTGTCTTGTTCGTGTTGCCGGCTTTCTTCTTGATCCTGGGCTTGTCGTGGACCTACGCGGTGCATGGAGACATCGACTGGGTCGCGGCGATCTTCTACGGGCTGCAGTCGGCGGTTATCGCTCTGGTGGTTATGGCAGTGATACGGGTTGGCTCTAAGGCGTTGAGGAATCCCGTGCTCATCTCGGTCGCTGCGCTGGCCTTCGTGGCCATCTTCTTCCTGAGGGTTCCGTTCCCACTGATCGTGGGTGCCGCCGCCCTCGTGGGTCTCGTCGGATGGCGCGTCGCTCCCGACGCGTTCGCGGGACGTGCACACGAGGAGGCGGACGATTCCGTGATCGGTGACGCCTTCGACGAGCAGACGAAGAGACCGAGCGGATGGAGAACCCTTCGGGTGCTGGCTCTCGGATTGGCTATCTGGTGGATCCCGCTCTTGGTCGTGATGTTCCTACGGGGGATGGACGACACGCTCAGCCGGGAAGCTGTTTTCTTCAGCCAGACGGCCATGGTCACCTTTGGAGGTGCTTACGCCGTACTGGCGTATATCAACCAGGCTGCGGTTCAACAATTCGGGTGGCTCGAGCCGGGCCAGATGGTGACGGGGCTGGGCCTTGCCGAGTCCACTCCCGGCCCCCTCATCATGGTCACCGAGTTCGTCGGGTTCCTCGGCGCCTACCGCTTCCCGGGAGGGCTGGATCCTGTGGTGGCGGGGATCCTTGGAGCCACCGTGACGGTTTGGGCGACCTTCGCCCCATGCTTCCTGTGGATCTTCTTGGGCGCTCCTTACCTCGAGCCATTACGTGGGAACCGCGCACTGAACGCGGCCCTTTCCTCGGTCACGGCCGCGGTCGTCGGCGTCATCCTGAACCTTGCGCTGACCTTCGGGCTCGTGACCCTGTTCCGATCCGTGCGCGAGGGACGGGTTCTGGGTATGACTTTCCCAGTACCGGATCTCGGGACCGTCGACGGATTCGCCCTGGTGCTCGCGCTACTTGGGTTCATCGCACTGTGGCGTTTCCGGATGAACGTGCTATGGCTCATCTTGGCCAGCGCCCTCGCAGGCCTGATGTATCGAGGCCTGTTCTAGGCGCACGACCCCATCGAGCCTTCCTCTACGATGGTCGTTCGAACGATGAAGGAGAGACTCATGGTGGATCAGGCCGAAGCACTCGGATTCGTAGCCGAGAATCACCGGGCGGTGTTGAGCACGCGCCGCTCCGAAGGGGACCCTCAGATGTCGCCCGTGACGGTGGGCGTCGACGGCGACAAGATCATCATCAGCAGTAGGGAAACCGCCTACAAGGTGCGCAATATCCGGCGCGATCCGCGCGTGAGCCTCTGTGTCTTCACGGACCAATTCTTCGGGCGCTGGATCCAGGTGGACGGTACGGCCGATCTCCTGGGCCTGCCCGATGCGATGGGGCCGCTGGTCGAGTACTACCGGGGGATCAGAGGCGAGCATCCGGACTGGGACGATTACCGGCGCGTGATGGAACAGGAGCAGCGCCTCGTGATCCGCATCGCGATCGAAAAGGTGGGCCCCACCCGCTCCGGCTGACCTAATGACGTTCGAACCAAGTGGGTTGAGGCGCGCATTCCCATGCCTCGGTCCGGTCTCCCTTAGGGTTTTGTTTGATGTCGTACCGAGAGATCGTTCCCGCAGAGCTGGAGGGCCGCGCACCCTATTTCCTGATCACCTCGTTGGTCGTACCGAGGCCCATCGCGTGGGTCTCGTCGCTTTCTGAGGACGAGATTCCCAACATCGCTCCCCATAGTTACTTCAATGTCATCTCCAGCAACCCCTGGATAGTGCACTTCACCTCAACCGGCGAGAAAGACACCCTGCGGAACGTGCGGGCGACCGGTGAGTTCGTCGTGAATCTCTTCGGGCGCGAGCTGGTCGAGAAGATGAACTTCACCTCGGCCGATTTCCCTCCCGAGGAGAACGAGTTCGACTGGGCGGGCCTGCAGGCGGAGCCTTCCAGTCGAGTGCGACCGCCGCGCGTTGCCGGCACCCCGGCTGCGCTCGAGTGCCGCGTGAACGACATCGTGTCGAAGGGGAATGGACACATGGTTTTCGGCGACGTCCTGGTCGCACACGTGGACGAAGGTGTGTTTCGAGACGGCAGGGTGGACCCGGAGCTGTTCAAGCCGGTGGGCCGACTGGCGGGATCGCTCTACTCCGATACGTCGAAAGGCCTGTTCAAGATCAAGCGACCCACCTGGCACGAGGTGCGTGGCGGAGACGCGCAGCGACCCTCCTGAACCTACGCTGTGGTAGCTTACGCGACAGTAGGCTACGGAAGCGTAGGTAGGCGATCCAAGGAGCGAGCTGACATGGCACAGGCGTTGCAGGAGGCGGCACGACCCGAGGCTACCCCCGGGGTCCGGCGACTGGACGAGAGGACCGCGACGCTTCAGAGGCGCCTGGTCCTGGTGGTGACGATCGTCCCCTTCGTGGGCTTCGTGTGGGCTGTGCTGAACTGGTGGGGAAGCGGGCTCAGCGGCATCGACGCCGCCATCGCCGGAGTCTTCTACCTCTTCACCGGATTCGGGATCACCGTCGGTTTCCATCGCTACTTCACGCACGGCAGCTTCGAGACCAACCGGTTCCTGCGCGGGACGCTTGCGATCGCCGGCTCGATGGCGGTGCAGGGTCCGGTCATCAAATGGGTGGCCGACCACCGGCGTCATCACGCCTTCTCCGATCAAGAGGGCGATCCGCATTCCCCCCACCTCGAGGACGGCCCGGGTGTGAAAGGCGTCGTCAAGGGACTGTGGCACGCTCACATGGGATGGCTGTTCTCGGACGAGCAGACCTCACCGCGCCGCTGGGCCCCCGACCTGCTGAAGGATCCCCTCATCATGAAGATCGATCGCCTGTTCCCTCTGTGGCTCGTGCTTACCTTCGCGTTGCCGCCGGCGGTCGGTTGGGCGGTCACGGGAACGCTCGCCGGCGCTTTCACGGCCGGCTTATGGGGATCGCTCGTGCGCGTCTTCATGCTTCACCACGTGACCTGGAGCATCAATTCGATCTGTCACTTCTACGGCAAGCGACCATTCAAGGGTGATGATCACTCCACGAACAATTGGTTGTTGTCACTCGTGTCACTGGGTGAGTCGTGGCACAACAATCACCACGCTTTCCCGACCGCAGCGCGCCACGGGATCGGCAGGTTCCAATTCGATCTCACCGGAGCCTTTATCGGATTCCTGGAGAAGGTTGGAGCCGTCCGACGGGTCAAGCGTGTCAACCCCAAACAACTGGCGGCCAAGAGCTCGTAGATGGCCCCCGGCGAGGACCGAAGGGTGCGCATGACCGGGCAGGAACGCCGTGCGCAGCTGCTCGACGTCGGTCGCTCGGTCTTTGCCTCGGTGGGCTACGAGGCTGCCTCGATCGAAGAGATCGCCAAGCGGGCCAAGATCACGAAGCCCGTTGTGTACGAACACTTCGGTGGCAAAGAGGGGCTCTACGCGGTGGTGGTCGATCGCGAGGTCCGCACGTTGGTTGCGGCGGTCACGGCGTCCCTACATGGTGACCACCCGCGCGCTCTCGTTGAGCAGGCCGCGCTCGCGCTGCTCACCTACATCGAAGACGAGCCAGACGGGTTCAGGGTGTTGATCCGCGATTCGCCGGTCACCGGGGGGCACGGGAGCCTGGCCAGTGTCATCGGTGACATCGCCGATCAGGTCGAGCACATCCTCGCGAACGAATTCAAGCAGCGAGGTTTCGATCCGAACCTGTCACCGATCTACTCGCGCGCACTCGTTGGGATGGTCGTCCTGGTCGGGGAGTGGTGGCAGGAGGTCGGCAAGCCCAAGCGCGAGGTGGTCGCTACTCACCTTGTGAACCTCGCCTGGAATGGACTCAAAGACCTGCAATCGGACCCGAAGACGATCTGAGAGGCATGAGACCATCTCTCGATGGATGACGGTGATCTGAGCGTTCGTAACACAACGTATACGCTCTTCGTGGATCTTGGGCGGGCTCCCTCGGCGGCTGAAGTTGCAGACCGGCAAGCGTCCACGTCGGACGATGTTCTCGCCTCGTGGCGGCGTCTGCACGGCGCTCACGCTCTTGTGCCGGCCGGGAGTGGTATGGAATTACTCATGGCGAATCCATTCTCTGCCGTGCCCACCCCACACCGGCTGGCCCCTTCGTGGACACCCCACACCAGCGATCAGAACCAGGCCATCCTCCGAGGAGTCGGTCTCACCACCCCGTTCTGGGAGTTGCCCTGAGGGTCCCGTTCACGTCGAACGTGTGCCCCTCCCCGGCATGACTCCAGTTGGGTACCGGCGCTCGATCCATGGCCGGGAGCCGTGCATCAAGCCTTCCCCGACCTCGCTGCGCACCGGTCTCTATTGAGCCGTCTTGGACACGAAGAACGTAGCCATATTCGTCGCTTTGTGGCGTGTTGGCCGCTTCGGGCACTGGGGTCGGCCCGAAGGAAACCGAGCGGGCGATGGCCCCGGCGGGTGGCTTTTTACGACCCGAGCTTCGCCGCCCACCTGCGCGCGGGATGGCGCTCAGCTGGCGGCCGAGGTCCCGTGCCATAGTTTCGGGCAACCGGTCGGGCGGATCCAGCGCCCGCGCGGTCCTCGAGCGATCGGGCGAAAGAGCGATGACGCATCCGGAGGGAGAGTCGTGAAGCTGGGGACCGCCCTGCGAGGAGCCGCGTCCCTGGCGGTGGTGGTCGTGATCTTCACGGTGGTCTTGCCTCGGCTCGTGGACTTCGGCGAGGTATGGCGGGTCCTGACGGAGATGACCTGGCTCGAGGCGGTCACCTTGGGGCTTGCCGCCGCCTGGAACCTCATCACGTACTGGATACTGGCGGCTCTCTCGTTGCCCGGCCTGACCGTTGCGCAGGCAATGATCGCAACGGAAGCCTCGACCGCCCTGGCGAACTCCGTGCCCGGGGGGCCGGCGTTCGGGATGGGTGTGACCTACTCCATGTATTCGTCCTGGGGCTTCTCGCGCCCATCGGTGGCGCTGGCCGTGACGGTGAGTGGGTTCGCCGACCTCTTCGCCAAGCTCGCCATGCCCGCCGCGGCCCTCGTATTCCTCTTCGTATACGGAGACGATTCGCCGGGGCTCATCCTCGCTGCTGCGGTGGGAGGGCTGTTCCTGACGGGACTCATCGCGATCGCAGTGATGACGC
>JALZOM010000202.1 GCA_030913945.1 Actinomycetota bacterium | reverse complement strand
CCGCCCACCCTGAGCAGCACGTCTTCGTCGAGAACCACGCGGGAGCCATCGGGCACCGCCATGACCCGCGGGCCCGCAGCATCGAGCACCGGGATACCCGCGGAGCACAGAAGCAGGGGCCCGAGGTTCGGATAGCGCCCCGTGGAGGAGGACGACGCGTTGACGACCGCCGCCACCTGCCGCTGGATCAGCCCTTCGGCAGCGATCCTGTCTAGATCGGCGTGGTCGATGATGGCGATATCCCCGGCTTGGAGGCGCGCCACGAGATTCTTGGTCCGGCGGTCAACGCGCGCGACCCCGCGCACCTGCGCGACAGCCGCCGCCTCTTCGGTTCTCCTCGGTTTAGCCATGGCTCAATCCGCTCCGGCCGCCATATCCAGCAACTCCTGTGCATGCTCTCGAGCTCGCTCGCTCTCGGGGAGTCCGGCCAGCATCCGCGATAACTCGGCGACACGCTCTTCACCCTCCACCCTCTCGACGGTTGCGCGCGTGCGCTCATCGCCAACGGCCTTGGACACACGGTAGTGGGCATCCGCGAAGGCCGCCACCTGCGGGAGATGCGTTACCACCAAGACCTGAACGCTTGTTCGATGAGCGAGTTTGCTCAGCGCCTCGCCCACGGAGCGCGCAGCCTGGCCTCCGACGCCCGCATCTACTTCATCGAACACCATCGTCGATGCCGCGGCGTCCGAGACGAGCAGGTGCAGCGCCAGTGAGATCCGGGACAGCTCGCCACCCGACGCGACCTTCGAGATCGGCCGTGGGACTTCGCCCGGATTGGCCGAGACAAGGAACGAAACACGTTCCGTTCCCCCGTCGTAGAGCTCAGACGGATCGATCTGAGTCACGAAGCGGGCTCCCGAGAGCGCAAGCTCCCCGAGAAGCTCCTTCATGGCATCTTCCAGTCGCGGAGCCGCCTCCTCGCGCATGACGCGAAGCCTTGCGGATAGATCGTCGGCTTGCGATGAGAGCTCGCCTCGCTCCTTCTCGAACCGCACGATGCTGTCATCATCAGAGGTCAGTTCGTGCAAGCGATCGCGAGAGCGCTTCAGGTAACCCAGCACCTGTTCCTCGTCGTCGCCATATTTCCGGCGTAGTCGCGAGAGCTGATCGATCCTCGTCCGAACCTCCTCGAGGGCATCGGGATCGGGAGCGACCGTGCGCGCGCTGAGATCCGAAGCGATATCTCCCACCTCGAAGGATGCGGCGCGCAGTCGGTCGAACAGCGCCCGTCCGCCGGGATCCTTCTCGATCGTTCGGTCCAGCGCACCGATCGCCCGGTTGAGGGACTCCTCCGCGCCCCCGTCGCCCCGCAATGACTCGATCGCTTGTTCGAACGATAGAGCGAACGTCTCCGCGTTCTCCAGGCGGGCCGCGTCTTCGAGCAACCGGGTCGATTCTCCCTCGACGACCCCGGCAGCCTCGATCTCGGCTATCTCGTACGACAGGACATCGGCCTCGCGCCTACGGGCGCGCTCGCCGGTCTCGAGGTCTTCCACCGCCCGCGTAGCACGGTTCAGCGCCCGCATGACTACCCTCAATTCATCTGCGAGCGCGGTTACGTCGGTTCCAGCGAACCGATCCAGGGTGTGCCGCTGCCACGCCGAGTTGCCGATGCGCTGGTGCGCGTGCTGTCCGGCGATCTCGACGAGACCCGGCGCTATCTCCTCGAGGAGCTTTATCGTGACGAGCCGGCCGTTGACGCGCGCCTTGGCGGAGCGACCGTCACTAGTGATCGTTCGGTGAAGGATGACTTCCACATCTCCAGAACCCGCCTCCTCAGGGAGTGCCCCCTCGGCGATGAGCCGTTCGACCGCGAGGTGCGTTGTGGGAAGGAGCCAGCGGCCTTCCACACGGCCCTCCACCGCACCTTCACGCACGATCGACCGGTCGGCGCGGTCGCCCAGGAGCAGCCCGAGTCCCGCAACGACCAGGGTTTTTCCGGCCCCGGTCTCCCCCGTAAGCACGGAGCACCCAGGCCGGAGCGCCAGTTCCGCTCGCTCGATGACTCCCAGGCCCTCGACCACCAACTCGGTCAGCATCTCGGAATCCTAGTGGGGACGGAAACTCAGCCCGGAAGCTGGAGCTTGTTCCGTAGTCTCTCGAGGAAGTTCGGTCCGGACAGTCGCACGATCCGAAGAGGGCGTGGGTGCCTGCGAACCACGACCGTTGAGCCCGGCTCGAGATCCCCCCCGAGGGCGCCGTCGAGGGAGAGAGACCCTTCCTCGCCGTCAGGGTCGGTAGTTATCTCAACCGTCTCGTCGGGGGTCAGCACGAAAGGCCGAGCGAAGATCATGTGAGGGCTCACCGGAACGAGAACCATGCATTGAGCTCTCGGGTCGACGATCGGGCCGCCGGCGCTCAGTGCGTAGGCCGTCGACCCCGTCGGGGTTGCGACGATCACGCCATCTGCGTTGTAGGCGGCCAGTCTCTCTCCGCCGACCCGCACCTCCATGCGTAGGAGCCGGTAACGCGAGGTTCGCTCGACCAGGACCTCGTTCATCCCGACGTAATCGCGAGAGTCGCCCACGGAGCAGGCGAGCATCATGCGATCTTCGAGATGGAACTCGCCGGACAGGATCCTTTCGAGGGCCATGATCTCGTCGCCGGCATCGACTTCCGTCAGATAGCCCAGCCGACCAAGGTTCACCCCGAGCAGCGGCGCCTCCTCCTCGTGGGCGACCTGCGCGCCGCGCAGAACCGTGCCGTCCCCCCCCAGGGCCACCACCAGGTCGGGCGACTCCTCTACAACGGTGACGCCGCGCGCCGCTAGGAACTCGCCGATCTTCTTCTCGATCTGAGCCGCCATCGACTTCTCGTGATGCGAGACGATCGCTACGCGCTCAAGCTTCATCGCGCGCCTCCTCGAGTGCTCGGTCGATGGCGTCGAGCCGTACGTCGATGCCGCGACGAAGGTGGATGAAGAACTCCCGATTGCCGGCCGGGCCGGATGGGTGGGCCAGCGCGACGCCTGCGAGTCCGAGGCCCACGCCCGTTGCAGCCTGGGTCACGCGTTCGATCGCCGCGCGCCACAAGGTCGGATCCCTCACTACCCCTCCTTTGCCTACGGCTTTCCTTCCCACCTCGAACTGCGGCTTGACGAGAAGGATCAGGTCGGCATCCTCAGCCGCTGCGCTCACCAGGGCATCGAGAACCAACGTCAGCGAGATGAACGAGAGGTCGGCCACCACGCCATCGGCGCTCCACGGCAGCGCCTCGGGGGTCAGCGCCCTGACGTTCGTCCGCTCTATGACGATGACGCGCGGATCGTTGCGTAGCCTCCAGTCGAGTTGGCCATAACCCACATCGACCGCCGTCACTGCGGCTGCCCCACGTTGCAACAAACAATCGGTGAAGCCTCCAGTTGATGCTCCGGCATCGAGCCATCGTCTGGCCGCGACCTCGACCACGAATGATCGGAGCGCGCCCTCGAGCTTCTCGCCGCCGCGGGACACGAACGGAACGGGAGGCGCTGCGAACGCGATCGAAGCGTCGGGAGGGACGAGCGTCGCCGCCCTCGTCACCGGGATCCCCCGGACGACGACTTTTCCCTCCTGGATGGCCCGTCCGGCCTCGGAGCGGGAGGCGACGAGACCTCGCCGGACCAGCTCAGCGTCCAGGCGGAGAGGCTTGGTCAATCTCTTCGAGCTCCGCCTCGATCGACTCCGACAGACCTTCAAGGGCTGCGAGCCGAGCAACATCGTCGCCCTGATCGGCGCGCTCCAGCTCTTCGGCGACGCCGGCCGCGCCTTCGGCTCGCTGCTTGTTCTCCGGATGCTCCATACCTGGATTAAACCCGACGCGGGACTCGAACCGTCGGCGCGTTAGCCCGCGCCTCAGGATCGGCCCCGCGGCCGGTCGGGGCTCCCGGGGGCCGGGGTTCGCTCGGAGGAGGCCTTCGAAGTGCCGCGCGTGGTCGTTTTCTTCCTGGTCACGTTCGTTTTCTTGGCGCCCTTCTTGCCACTCTTCTTGGTGCTCTTCTTCTTCGAGCTGCCCTTGCGGGCGGTGGTCTTCGAAGTGCTCTTCCTAGCGCCACCACCCGCCGATCGCCCGCGCTCCAACTCCTCCTCCAGGCGGTCGACCCGGCGCTCGAGCCGCTCGACCTCGCGGCCGTCTGCGAGCCCGAGGGTGCGCGCCTGATTCCTCATCTCCGAACGGATCAGAGACAAGAGCTCGGAGCGGTTCTGCCGGCTCGTATCTACCAGCTGCTTGACCATCGTCGAAGCACGGGCGTTCGGGACATCACCGCCGGTCCAGCTCTTGACGATCTGTTCCGCTCGGTTCCGCGTGAGTTCTGCAACCCCTGAGGTGAACAGCGCAAGCCTCCTCACTTCTTCAAGCACGACTTCCTCCCGTCGTCAGCCATCAGGTCGCACCTATAATCCCCGCCATGGTGTCGCTCATTCCCATATCCGACGCCAACCCCACCCGCCGCTTTCCCGCAGTGACGATAGGGCTCATCGTTGCCAACGTCCTCGCCTTCCTCCGCGAGCCTGATTTCGGCGGCGGGACGATCGACGCCTCACGCTACTTCTTCTCCAACGCACCGATCCCCTGTCAGCTCCAAGCGACCTGCCCGGCAGGCGTGAGGATCCCGACGGAAGACGGCTTCGCAGCGATCCTGATCCCCGATCGCGGTCTGGGCTCCTTCTTGATCTCGATCATCGTTTCTACGTTCTTGCATGCGGGCTTCCTGCACATCGCCGGCAACATGCTGTTTCTCTGGGTCTTCGGTAACAACGTGGAGGACTTCCTGGGGCCGGTGAAGTACCTACTCTTCTATCTGGTCGGCGGCATCGCGGCTTCGTTCGCGCACATCGTGGTGAACCTGGAAGACATCATCCCCTCCGTGGGAGCCTCGGGCGCGGTCGCCGCGGTGATGGGCGCGTACATCGTTCTCTTCCCCCACGCGCGGGTCAGGGTCTTGGTTCCTATCTTCATCTTTTTCATGACTCAGATGTCCGCGTGGGCAGTGCTGGGTTTGTGGTTCGTGTACCAGTTCATAATCGGGGCTCAGGCTGCGACGGAAGCGACGTCGGTCGCATGGATGGCGCACGTGGGTGGGTTCGTTTTCGGAGTGGCTGCTATCTACCTCTTGGGCGGTCGGCCACATCGCCCTGCGCCTTTATGGCGTCCCGGATGGGGGAACTAGCTCAGGCGTCCGCCAACTCCGCGAGTGACCCGAGGACGAGGTCGGGAGGCGGCGCGAGGCCGGAGACCTCCTCGGGACTCGTAACACCGGACAGGACCAGGATCGTCACCCATCCCATGGCGACTCCACCGGCCAGATCGGTGTCGGGCCGATCGCCGACGATCGCGATGCGAGACGCACCGTCAAGGCGCTTGGCAACCGCCTGCATCATCGGGCGGTGAGGCTTGCCCATCACTTCAGCGGTTCGGCCGGAGGCGACTTCGATCGCGGCGAGGATCGATCCCGACCCCGGCCACAGGGCTCCCGAGACCGGATAGGACGCATCGGCGTTGCTGGCGAGGAGGGTCGCCCCCTCGCGAACCGCGATCGAAGCTCGGGTCAGCATCCGGTAATCGAACGACACATCGAGCCCGACGACCACCAGATCCGCCTTCGTCGAGCTCGGGTCGCGCAGGATCGAGACCCCTAGGCCCTCGAGTGCCTCGACCATCCCCTGGCCACCCACGACGAGGGCCTTCTGCCCCGCGACGTCTCGGTGGGCCAGAACCTCGGCCAAGACGACGCCTGAGGTAACGATCTGTTGCTCCTCGACCTCGATCCCCAGGCCCCCGAGCTTGGCCAGGTACTGATCCACAGTGGATTCCGAGTTGTTCGTGGCGAACACGATGCGGAGACCCTCCGCTCGCAAGCGGGCAAGAGCTTCCACCGACCCCGGGATTGGATCCGGGCCCCTGTAGACCACCCCGTCGAGATCGCACACGAGACCATCCAAGCCCTCGCGTATCATTCGAGCCTCATGCCGACCGTCAAACCCTTTCACGGGATCCGCTACTCCTCTCAAGACGACCTGGGCAACCTCGTCTGCCCCCCCTACGACGTGATAACGGACCGGGAACAGGCCAAGCTGCACGAACGCCATCCCAACAACGCCGTTCGCCTCGAGCTTGCCCGGACGGACGGCGGGGCTGAGAAGTATAGGAACGTTGCGCAGACCTTTGAGGACTGGCTTCGCACAGGAGTCCTGCGGGTCGAGGACGAGCCGGCGCTGTACGTGTACCGACAAGACTTCCGGGCAGAGGACGGGGTACGGCGCCGCGTCGTGGGCGTTATCGGCGCGCTGGAGCTCGAGCGGTTCGGTCGTGACTCGGGCGTGCTTCCTCATGAACGAACGATGGAGGGCCCGATCGAGGACAGGATGACGT